>CASECL010000184.1 GCA_949286445.1 uncultured bacterium
CCCTTAAAAGGTTTTTCCTTCCCGCAACAACTCTTTTAAAAAACTATTCCGGTAAAAGGTTTTTCCTTCCCGCAACAACTCTTTTAAAAAACTATTCCGGTAAAAGGTTTTTCCTTTCCGCAGTATTCTTTCCCAAAATCATTTTCTGTGAAAAGGTTTTTATTCTTTTAGCGAACTGCATTCGGTGTCGGGTATCAGAGGTATTTTTTTTCCTCTTTGGAAAAGAGTTTCAGCAGTTCTTTGATTTTCTGGGCTTCGGATACCGGGGCGACGAGTGTGGCGTCTCCGGTATGGATCAGGAGCATATTATTCAATCCGATTCCGGCCAGCAGGTGGTCTTTTTCTGTATTAATCAGAATTGATCCTTTTACCCCCAGATTCCGGCATATTCCGTCACCTACTCTGACGTTGTCGTTTTCATCCGGGGATACATGATTATACAGCGAGGGGAAACTTCCGGCATCGTCCCAATCGAAATCTCCTTCGACAGTGAAAACTTCATCTGCTTTTTCCATTATTGCATAATCGATGGAGATTTTCTTTACTCCGGAGTAATACTCTGCCAGTTTATCAAGCCCGGTTCCGGAGTGGATATCCCGGACGATATTATCCATCATTTCTGCCAGATCTGGAGTATATTTTTCCAATTCACGATGGAAAAAATCGCATCCCCAGGCAAAGATACCACCATTCCAGTAGAAATTACCCCGCTCCAGAAAACTTTCCGCCAAATCCGGGGACGGTTTTTCCCGGAATGAATTTACCCGGAAAAATCCTTCACCTGCCATATCTCCCCGTTCAATGTAACCGTATCCGGTAGCAGGATATCCTGGTTTGATGCCAATGGTATAAAGCCCGTTCGGGGATTTTTCCAGCCGGGCAGTTATCCTTGTAAGCAGTTCCCGGAATGCTGATTCATTTCCAATCACATGATCAGCCGGAAAAGCAAACATCCGGCTTTCCCTGCCGCCTCTTGCTTCGGCCAGTGCCGCTCCGAGTGCCAATGCCGGAGCGGTGTCCCGGCCGACCGGTTCTCCCACTACGTTATCCGCAGGCAGAAAATCCAACATCTTCCGGGTGGGCTCCAGATAATCAGAGTTGGTAATTACCAGGATATTCTCCGGTTCAAACACGCCAAGCAGCCGCCGGGCAGATGCTTCCAGCAGGGAAAATTCTCCCCATAAATTCAGGAATTGCTTAGGCTTGTCCGCCCGGCTGAGCGGCCAGAAGCGTTCGCCCCGGCCGCCGGACATGATGACGGCAAAGTTTTTGTCTTTCATCTGATGAACGCCGGAATTTTTTTCAGTTCTGTGCGCCCATCTTGTCAATCAGGGTAGTCAGAGGCAGGAAGAGTGCGATAACTACAGTACCTACCACCACCGCCAGAAATACGATCAAAAGAGGTTCAATCATGGAGGTAAGCGCACTTACCGCGTTATCCACTTCCTCCTCGTAGGTATTGGCGATCTTGTCCAACATCTCCGGAAGTTTACCGGTCTCTTCACCTACTTCCACCATGCTTATTACCATGGCAGGGAATATCGCCGTAGCTCCCAGCGGTGCGGCAATACCCTCACCCTCCTTGACAGAATCATGCACTTTCTGCACGGCTTTGGCCACCACTTCATTTCCGCTGGTGTCGCGGACAATTACCAGTGCATTCAGTACCGGCACACCGGAAGCCATCAGCGTGCCCAGAGTACGGGAGAAACGCGCAATCGCGCTCCGGGATACAATCGGTCCGAATAATGGCATATTGTATTTGATCCAGTCAAACATAAATCTGCCGGCATTGGTTTTGTTAATCAGTTTTACCAGTACAATGATGCCTATAACCACCGCGGCCACTACGAAAATCTGGTCTTTAAGCAATTCACTGAATTTCATTACTCCGCGGGTAAGCGCGGGCAATTCCTCTTTTTCGCCCAGCAGTTCTTTAAAGATTTTCTGGAAGTTCGGCACGATGAAGATCATCAGAGCAGCGGTAACGCCCAACGCAATGGTCATAACCACTGAGGGGTAAATCATCGCTGATTTAACCTTGCCGGAAATACGGGCCGCTTTTTCCATGAAGAGAGCCAAACGGTTGAGAATTGACTCCATGGCACCGGAAGCTTCACCGGCACGGATCATGTTAAGATAAAGTTTATCAAAAGACTTCGGGTTCTGCGCCAGAGCTTCGGCGAAAGTTGAACCTCCCTCCACACTTTCACTGGTCTGGGTGAGAATATTCTTGACGATCGGATTTTTCGCCTGGCGCGCCAGGGTGTTAAGCGAACGTATAAGCGGAAGTCCTGCGTCCAGCAGTGTGGCCAGCTGCCGGGTTATAATGGTCAATTCCTTGCGCTTGATTACCGGCGTACCGATGGTAACATTCAAATTGAATCCGCCGGAAGATTTCTTCTTCTTTTTTGCTGCTTTCTTTCCACCTTTAGCCGATGAACCATCGGAAGCGACTATTGAAGTTGGAAAGAGTCCCTGCCGTTTGAGTTCGGCGGCGGCGGCGTTCTCGTCGTTGGCCGAAATCTTTCCTTTCTGTTCCCGGCCGTTGGCGTCCATCGCGGTATAAATAAATTGCGCCATATTCTGCTCCTAAATTCCTGTTTCGTTTATCTTCAATTATCTTCTTCAAGTTCTTTGAGCTTGCTTATGATCGTCTCCTGGTCCTGGCAGTTGGTCACCAGGTCTGCATAACTGATCAAGCCTTTCTGGTAAAGCTCCAGGAGGTGTGAATCCAGCGTATTCATACCGTATTTGGCCCCGGTCTGAAGCTCCGAGGTGATCCGGAATGTCTTGTTATCACGGATCAGTGCCTGAATTGATGGGGTACTCATCATGATTTCAAATGCGGCTATACGTCCCGGCTTATCCTGCCGCGGCAGAAGTATCTGGGAAATAACCGCGATCAGCGATGCCGCCAGCTGAGTTCTGATCTGAGCCTGCTGGTTGGTGGGGAAGGCGTCCACAATACGGTCCACCGTACGCGCAGAACCGGTGGTGTGCAGTGTGCCGAACACCAGGTGTCCGGTTTCCGCCGCCGTAACCGCCGCGGAAATTGTTTCCAGGTCTCGCATTTCCCCTACCAGAATTACGTCCGGGTCCTGACGCAGTGCCCGCCGCAGTGCTTCTTCGAAACTGGTGGTATCCACGCCGATTTCACGCTGCATTACGATTGAACGTTTGTGATCGTGATAGAATTCAATCGGGTCTTCGATGGTAATAATATGGCAGGCCCGTTCGCGATTGATGATGTCAATCATTGATGCCAGCGTAGTTGATTTTCCCGAACCGGTCGGTCCGGTTACCAGCACCAGACCGCGGGGCCGGTAAAGCAGGTCTTTTACGCTCTCGCTCAACCCCAGCTGTTCCAGCGTCAGAATCCGGTTGGGAATCTGGCGGAGCACGGTACCGTAGTAACCTTTCTGCTTGAATGCTGACACACGAAAACGGGCCAAATCGGCGAAAGCAAAACCGAAGTCCACCGTACCGCTCTCCTGCAAACGCTGAATCTGCCCCTCCGAAGCAATGGATTTAACCATTCTTTCGGTATCTTCCGGGGTGAGCTTATCCAGTTCCAGCGGCGTTATTTCGCCGTGAATACGAACCATCGGCGGTGCGCCGACCTCAATGTGCAAGTCGCTGGCGTCCTCGTCCACCACGAACTGCAGCAAATCCGACATTTCAATCATAATTAAATACTATCCGGGAAAATAATTTATCTGAAAAATACCATTCCCTCCGCGGACCGGAGGGAAAACTCCAACTCCATGATTATCAAGTGTAACGCAATACTTCATCAACGGAACTTTCGCCGTTGAGGATGGTAAGAATACCGTCTTCACGCAGTGTTCTCATACCCAGTTCCCGTGCCTTTTCGCGGATAACCGTCATCGGCGCGTTATCGGAGATGAGTTCACGTATCTGCGGGGTTACCACCAGAAGTTCGCACAACGCTTTCCGGCCTTTGTAGCCGGTGCCGTTGCAGATGGAACAGCCTTTGCCGTAAACAAAACGCCGGTCGCCGACTTCAGAACGGTCAATGTGCATTTTTTCCAGTTCTTCATCCGTGGGTACATACGAAGTACGGCAGTTGCTGCATACCCGACGTATCAGACGCTGACTGAGCACCGCCACCAGCGAAGAACAGATCAGGAACGGTTCCACCCCCATATCCACCAGACGGGTAATCGTGCTGGCAGAGTCGTTGGTGTGCAATGTGCTGAACACAAAGTGCCCCGTAAGCGACGCTTCAATAGCGATCTGGGCAGTTTCAAAGTCACGGATTTCTCCTACCAGTATCCGGTCTGGATCCTGACGCAAAAAGGCGCGCAGCGCCCGATGGAAAGTCATGCCCACCGCATCATTGATCGGCAGCTGCATAATTCCTTCAATATCATACTCCACCGGGTCTTCCGCGGTAAGTATTTTGTCGGTGACATTGTTTATCTCCCTCAACGCAGAATAAAGCGTAGTGGTCTTTCCGGAACCGGTCGGTCCGGTAACCAGCAGAATTCCATTGGGCAGGTGAATGATTTCGCGGAGTTTTTCCAGAATATCCTGTCCCATGCCCAAGGCATCCAGCTCCAGGTTGACCACCGAGCGGTCAAGTACGCGGAGCACCACGGATTCGCCGTAACTGGTAGGCAGACAGGATACACGCAAATCCACCGGCCGTCCGGCAATTTTCAGCTGAATACGTCCGTCCTGAGGACGGCGGCGTTCTGAAATATTCAGGCCGGAAATAATTTTGACGCGGCTGATTACCGGCAGAGCCAGACTTTTCGGCGGCGGGGGCATTTCATACAACGCGCCGTCCACCCGGTAACGGATACGGAAGGTATCTTCATAAGGCTCAAAGTGAATGTCACTGGCCTTGTCCTTGATCGCCTGCGCCATGATGACATCCACAAACTTTATGATCGGGGTTTCATTGGCTTTTTCTTCCAGTGCTTTGTCATCAGTGTAATCTTCATCTCCGGGAGCAAGATCCTGGAGAAGCTCATGGACGTTTTCCACTTTTTCCGGATAATAGCGTTCCAGCTCGGCATCAAAGTTATCCGGATCCACCACCACCACCCGCATGGTATGGCCGACAATGAACTGCAGCGAGTCAACCGCATGGGAATCAAGCGGGCGGCGCATTGCCACATCCAGAGTGTCAGTCACATTATCGTATTCAATCGGAACGGCCAGATAGGTGCGGGCGGTATTGAGATCGATTTTGTCCAGAACGTGCAAGTCAACATCTTTGACTTTAGGATCCCATACATAGGATCCCAGGTTGCGCGCGATGGCATTGAGCATTTCTTCTCTGGTAAAAATGCCGTAATTTTCCACCACTTCAAAAACTTCTTTGCCGGAGCGTTCGCACTCTTCGGCCACCTCTTTGAGCTGATCCTTGAGATCGGCACGGCCGGGGAACTCGGTCTTAAGCAGATCAATAAGCGCAAGATTTTCAGTGTCAAGCATTTTTCAATTCCCTAATTTTCATCCATCATGGTTACGAAAATGACCTCTTCGAGGGTGGATATCCCTGCTTCGGCCTTGCGCATGGCGTCATCGCGCAGTGAACGCATTCCGTTACGGCGCGCCGCTTCCCGGATGGTGCCGCTGGATTCGTTGGCGAATATCAACTTGGCAATGTCTTCAGTAACCTGGAATATTTCATAAATACCGATACGTCCCTTGTAGCCGGTTTTGTTGCATCTCCGGCATCCGGTGCCCTTGTAGAACTGGTGGTTGGCCAGGTATTCCTCGCTCAAGCCCAGCATCCGCATTTCTGCCGCGGTAGGAGTATAGGGTTTTTTGCAGTCCGGGCAGATCCGGCGCAGCAGCCGCTGTGCCATAATTGCCCGCACCGCCGATGCCACCAGAAATGGTTTCACTCCCATATCTACCAGACGGGTTACTGCGCCGGGGGCGTCATTGGTGTGCAGAGTACTGAACACCAGGTGTCCGGTAAGTGCCGCGTTAATAGCAATTTCCGCAGTTTCCAGGTCGCGGATTTCACCGATCATGATGATGTTTGGAGCCTGACGCAGAATGGAGCGCAGCGCGGTGGCAAAGGTAAGGTCAATTGCCCGGTCAACCTGTACCTGGTTGATGCCGGAGAGCTGATATTCGATCGGGTCTTCAACCGTAATGATTTTGCGGCTGACAGTATTGATGGTGTTCAAAAACGCGTACAGCGAGGTGGTCTTGCCGGAACCGGTCGGCCCGGTCACCAGGAATATACCGTCCGGCAGTCCGATAATTCTGGTCACCAGCTCCAGGTCGTCGGCGTAAAAACCGAGCTTGGGTATGTCCAGCTGAATACTGCTTTTGTCCAGAATACGCATTACGATACTTTCGCCGTGAGTGGTCGGAATGGATGATACACGCAAGTCCAGATCCTGCTCTCCCACTCTTATCTGGATACGTCCGTCCTGCGGAACGCGTTTTTCTGTGATATCCAGACGGGCCATGATTTTCACCCGGCTGGTGAAGTTGGCCTGCAGATATTTGGGCGGGGCTTCAACTTCCTGAAGTGCGCCGTCAATACGGTAACGCACCCGGTAACGCTTCTCCAGCGGCTCCAGGTGAATATCGGATGCACGGCTCTTGTAAGCCTCTACAATAAGCGAAGTAACCAGCCGGATAATCGGGGTTTCATCACCGGTAAGATCTTCGGCGGAACCGATATTGCTGGTATTGACTTTCTGAGTTGCCTCGGTACTTTCAATTACATCATCGAACATGCTTTCAATTTCGTTATTCCCGCCGAAATAGCGACTGATAAACTGTTCGATCTGAGCTGGATCTGCCACTACTGCTTCCACATCGCATCCCAGCAGATAACGCAATGCGTCCAGCGTTTCCATATCCGTGGGGTCTCCCATGGCTATGGTCAGCATATTATCGTGTTTCATTACCGGGAGCACGTTGTAATGCTGAACAATCTCAGGAGAGAGCGCGGAAAGTGCTTCCGGCGGCATTTCATAGGTACTCAAGTCAAGCATTTCCATGCCGTACTGCTGAGCGAGCATGGCCAGAAGTTCACGCTCCTTTACAATATTCTTCTTTTTCAGCACCTCAACGGCATCGACTACTCCGCCGGTTGAAGCGGCCTCTTTTTTTGCTTCCTCGATCTGGTCGGCAGTCGCCATGCCGTACTCAAGGAGCAAACTTAAAATGTACTCTGTATCCCGTGCCAAGGTTCCAGTCCTCTTTTTTTTATTTGATGAAAATGACCTTTTTGAGAACTTAGCTCTCCTTTATGCATATTGCAAGTGCTTTTCGGTAAATTTTTGGTTTTTTTATTGAAAAAAAGCTTCCGCCGTGCTAAATTAAACGAGCTTATGTGCAATTATTCGGTTTAAAAGTAAAATATAAGAAGTATCATGTTGACTCGCAACTGGCTGATTGGTATTATCGCTCTGTTTCTGCTCTGTCCGGCATACAGCAGAGTATGTGCTCTGGACTGCCGGGTGGACTGGGAAAAGTTCCTCTCCCGCCAGGATCCGGTGTGGGAACAGCTGCCGCGGCAGTGGAATGAAGGGGCATTTACCGGCAACGGTCAGCTGGGGATAATGCTTTATCAGGCTTATCCGGAAAATGTCCTTGAATTTCAGCTGGGAAGAGCGGATGTTACCGACCACCGCAAAGCACCTGACCGCAAAAGTTCAATCGGGTTGCGTGGAGCCAATGCCATGTTCGATTTCTGCCGTCTGGATATCGGAAAGCTTCAGCTCCGTCCGGCAGGTAAAATCCGGGGCGGCACGGTGCGGATGGATTTGTGGAACGCCGAAACCAGAGCGGAAGTGTTTACTGACCGCGGGGTATTGAGACTGCGGATTTTGACTTTGCGTGACCGGATGGTTCAGCTCATTGAGGTCAAATCCTCAGAAAAGGATGCCGCCGGAAAATATCTTCCGTGGAAATGGGAATTCATTCCAGGCAACGCTGACTCACCCCGGGCTCAGGTAAATCCCGAACAGGCAAAAGAACGCAAATATCAATCCAATCCGGTGCATGAATTTACCTCAATTGACAACATTTTTGTTTGTGTTCAGCCGCTTCTGGCCGGCGGGGATTACGCCACCGCCTGGTATGAGGTGAAGGACAACAGAGAAAACCGGGGTGTGCTTTACGTTTCCACCGCCAATGAAATTCCGGCGGCGGGGAAATCAGCCGGTAAAGCGGCGGCAGATATTAAAGCGACGGCGGCACAGCCGCTGGATAAACTGTTGGAGGAACATCGCCGGTGGTGGCATGAATTCTATCCGGCAGCCTTTTTAAGCGTGCCTGATCCCCGGCTCGAAGCATTTTACTGGATACAGATTTACAAACTTGCTTCTGCCTGGCGGGAAGATGCTCCGGCGATTGATTTGTGCGGGCCCTGGTTCCGGATCACCGCCTGGCCGGGCATCTGGTGGAATTTGAATATTCAGCTGACCTATCTTCCGGTTTACGCCGGCAACCGGCTTGAGATCGGGGAAAATTTCCGTCAGCTGCTGGCCTGGATGCAGCAGTCCGGAGCTCTGGAAAATGCGGCCAAAGGCACTCAGATCGGTGATTACGCCTGGGCTTTGCATTGCGAATGGCTGCACTTGCGTTATGCCGGAGACTGGAAGAAAATCGTTTCCGAATGGATGCCCCGGGCAAAAATCCTGGCCGATGCGTATCTGCGCCGGGTCAAAGTCCGTCCGGACGGGCGTTATTCGCTGCCGCGGATGGGGTCGCCGGAATACAACGGGTTCAAGCCCTATGATGACACTAATTACAATCTGGCATTGCTGCACTGGCTTCTCGGTGCGCTGGCTGAAGCCGGGGAAAAAGGCGGCATTGATGCTGCTGAAATAAGCCGCTGGCGTGAAGCGGAAGAAAAACTGGCGGATTACCCGGTTGATAAAAACGGATTGATGATCGGACGGGATCAGGCATTGGATATGTCCCACCGGCATTTTTCCCATCTGCTGGCACTCTATCCGCTCTATCAGCTCAACCCGGATAAGCCGGAAGACCGGGATCTGCTGATCCGCAGTCTGCGGCACTGGCATAAGATCGAGGGAGGCAAACGGCTGGCGGGTTATTCATTTACCGGCGGAGCATCGCTTTATGCCTCGCTGGGAATGGGCAGAGAGGCGTTGGAAATGCTTCAGGATTACCTTGACAACACCGCTCCCATCAGCCGGGCTCTGCCCAATACCATGTATTGCGAAAGCGGCGGCAAAAACCCGGTGATTGAAACGCCGCTGCACGGGGCGGCGGCGATAATGGATCTTCTTATTCAAAGCTGGGGAGGGAAAATAAGGGTTTTCCCGGCTCTGCCGCCGGAATGGAAAAACGCAGAATTCTGTCATTTGCGGGCAATGGGGGGATTTCTGGTCAGCGCAAAGCTGAAAAACGGAAACGTTGAATGGGTGGAAATTACCAGTGAAGCCGGAGAACCCTGTACCGTATATGTTCCGGCGTGGAAAGGCGTTGCGGTTGAAGCGGGGGGAAAGAAGTTCTCCACCGGCGAAATTGCGCTGGATTTGAAGAAGGGTGAAACCGTACTGCTCCGGAGAGCAGGCGGCACAGTTCCGGCGGTTATTGACGGGACGGCATCGGTTTCGGCAAATCCTTTCGGCGTGAAGAAGGGCGGCGGGATCCCCCCGGGGCAGTTTTATAAAACCGCCCCGAAACAACGCTGAATTATGGAAATTTGATGAAAAATAGAGGAAAAGTCATTTAAACGACTTGACAAAACCAAAAAGAGAAAGGAATATTAAAAATGAGCCAGCAACACAGAAAAGTGGCTAAACGTGAACGCCGCAAGGCTTATCTGGAACGCTGCAAGGCCAAAGTCCGTGCCGCGATCGCCGGAAAAAAGAAGTAAGATGAGGAATATTTATTCATGAAACCGCGTCCGGACTGGGACAATTATTTCATGAACATCGCCCATGTTGCCGCCAGCCGCAGCAATTGCTGCCGGCGGCAGGTGGCTGCGGTGATTGTGCGGGATTTCCGTATCATATCCACCGGATACAACGGAACGCCTCGGGGAATTACCAACTGCAATGAAGGCGGATGCCCCCGCTGCAATTCCGATACCCCCTCCGGTCATGATCTGGAAAGCTGTATTTGCAGCCATGCCGAGGAAAATGCCATTGTTCAAGCCGCTTATCACGGCATTTCAGTAAAAGATTCGACACTCTATACAACTTTCAGTCCGTGTTTGCATTGTGCCAAAATCATCATCAATGCCGGGATAAAAGAGGTCATCTATCATCAGCGTTACACCATTGACGAAGTCTCCATGCGTCTGCTCAAGGAGGCGGGAGTTCTGGTGCGGCCGCTGCGGGAAAACAACGATTTTTTGGAATGAAACTATCCGAACGTATTATCACGCTGGATGAGGCCGTCAAATGGCGGCGGAAACTGGCGGAAACCGGTAAAAAGCTGGTTGTTACCAACGGGTGTTTCGATATTGTTCATCGCGGACATGTCGAATATCTCGAGGAAGCAGCAGAGCTTGGCGATGCCATGCTCATTTTGATCAACTCCGATTCTTCGGTACGGGCATTGAAGGGTCCCTCAAGACCGGTGAATGACGAATATGCCCGGGCGGAGGTGATCGCCGCGCTGCGCTCGGTTGACCGGGCGGTTATCTTCAACTCGTCCCGTTGCGACCGGGAACTTGATGCGCTTAAACCGGATATTTATGTCAAGGGGGGGGATTATACCGTTGACCGGCTCGATCCGGATGAACGCGCCGCACTGCTGAATGGCGGAACACAGATTGTGTTCAAGCCCTTTGTGCAGGGGTTTTCCACCACCGGGATCATCGAAAAAATGACCGGGGGAAAAGAATAGATTGCAGTTGGATTTGCCGGTTTTTACCCTGGATGGGCAGTAGGATCCGGCAAGTCGGAAGACAGGCAGGATTCCGTAATTTGCGGAAATAAAATATAAGGAAATGTATTGCCGTTCCGGTAAGGCATAAAGGAAACCGGCTTGGATGCGGTGTATTTTTGAACACCGGGAGATTTTCAAAACCGGCTTATGCGGCAGAGATGCAGGTCCGGAAGAACACACGGGCCGGGCCCAAGCCGGAAGACATGATGTGTCAGGCATTGCATGAAAAATAACTGTAATTAAGAAGCAGTAAATTATAACCAGACAAGGAAAAAGTCATAAATTTCCAAGGAGTGTCAACTATGAAGAATTCTTTTGAAGCCGCTAAAAAACAGTATTCTGATTTCGGCGTGGATGTGGAAAAAGCCATGGCCAGAGTCGCCTCCATTCCGGTAAGCCTTCATTGCTGGCAGGGGGATGATGTCGCCGGTTTTGAAAATGATATGTCCCTTGATGGCGGTATCGCGGTAACCGGAAATTATCCCGGACGTGCCCGCAACGGAGAAGAACTGCGCCGGGATCTGGAACTGGTATTTTCTCTTATTCCAGGCGTGAAGAAGCTTAATTTGCACGCTTCTTATGCGGAAGACACCAACGGCAAGGTTGACCGGGATGAAATTGAGGTCAAACATTTCCAGCGTTGGATTGACTGGGCAAAGAAAAACAATGCCGGACTTGATTTCAATCCCACGTTTTTCTCTCACCCGATGGCCAAAGACGGCTTGACGCTTTCCCACCCGTCCAAGAAAATCCGTGACTTCTGGGTGCGCCATGCTATAGCCTGCCGCCGTATCGGTGCGGAATTCGGCAGGAAACTGGGCAAGACCTGCGTGGAAAACCTGTGGATTCCCGACGGCTACAAAGATACCCCGGCTGACCGTCTTGCTCCGCGCCGCAGACTTGAAGAGGCATTGGACCGGGTGTTCGAGGAAAAATTCAGTGCGAAAAATCTGGTTGATGCGGTGGAATGCAAACTTTTCGGCATTGGTTCAGAGTCTTATGTGGTTGGCTCTCACGAGTTTTACATGGGCTATGCTGTCAGCCGGAAAATGGCACTCTGCCTGGATGCCGGACACTTCCACCCCACGGAAGTTATTTCAGATAAACTTACCTCCGCACTGCTTTTTGTCCCCAACGTCCTGCTGCATGTCAGCCGCGGGATACGCTGGGACAGCGACCATGTGGTGACCTTGTCCGATGAACTCCGCGCCATCGGCGAAGAAATAATCCGGCATAATTTCGAAAAGAAGATTTTTATCGGTCTGGACTATTTTGATGCTTCCATCAACCGCATTGCCGCCTGGGCCATCGGTGCGCGCAATATGCAGAAATCTCTGCTCCTGGCTGCGGTGGAACCCTATGAATTGGTCAAAAAGGCTGAAGCCAGCGGCGATTTCACCTCACGTCTGGCTCTGCTGGAAGAATTCAAGACACTGCCTTTCGGCGCAGTTTGGGATGAATATTGTGAACGCCAGGGCGTTCCGGTTGGCGCAGAATGGCTCAAACAGGTCAAAGATTACGAAAAAGATGTGCTGTCAAAGCGTTAAGCAAACAGCATAAGAAACAAGAGAAAACAGCAAAATGCTTAAGACTATTTGTGAATTATCCCACCTTTACGGCGGGAATCCCGAGTTCGTACTGGCAGGAGGAGGCAACACCTCCTGCAAAGATGAAAAATTTCTTTACGTCAAGCCCAGCGGAGTCAGATTGGCGAATATCAAAGAAAGTGATTTCGTCAAAATGGACCGTGCCGCTATCCGCAAGTGTTTTGAGCTTGGTGAATTTGAAAGCGTAGCCGCACGCGAAGAAGCGGTAAAGAATATGATGGCCGCCGCCGTGTGCCCCGGAAATTACGGGCGTCCCAGCGTGGAAGCACCGCTTCATGAGCTGCTGGAACAGAAGTTTATTGTTCACCTGCATCCCGCCAAGGTCAATGGAGCCACCTGCGGGGAAAACGGTGAAGAAGAGTTGAAACGCATTGTCCCGGAAGCATTATGGATCGGTTATGTTGATCCCGGCTTTACCCTGGCGAAAAAAGTTTTTGATGAAGTGGAAGCCTATAAAAAATCCCGCGGCAAGGCCCCCCGGATACTGTTTTTGCAGAATCACGGCGTCTTTGTCGGCGGAAACAGCGCGGATGAGGTTAAAGAAATATATCAGCTTATCATGTCTGCTCTGCAGAGTTTTTATGTCTCCAAAGGCGTGGATACTGTGGTGGACGAAACTCCCGCAGATGCTGCGGCTCCGGAGATTGCCGGGTATGACAAGCATGATTATTTCCCCACTGCACGCGGTCCGCTTACTCCGGATCACATTGTTTATGCCAAATCTTTCTCCCTTATCGCCGACGTGGTAACGCCCGAAGTGATGAAGAATTTTGAAACACTCCGCGGCTACGCTCCGATGGTAATCGAAATACCGGGAAAAGCGGTTTACACCGTAAGCGGCAATGCCAATGCTTATACTTTAGCCAAAGATGCTTCGCTGGTGCAGAAGCTGGCGGGAGCTTTCGGCGGGGCGCATTACATCTGCGACCGGGACCGTGAGTTTATTGAAAACTGGGAAGTGGAGTCCTACCGCAGAAAGATGGCTCAGAACTGAGCTGTGCCGGTTTTCCCGGTTGAATTGAAATAAAAAAAACAAAAAAAATCTCTTCGCGCTTGCGGGGAGATTTTTTTGTGCTATATTCGGGGGAGAGGAGGCTCTGAAGTAATGATGAAAAAACCTTTGTGGGCTCCATGGCGTATGGAATTTATCCGGGGGGAAAAAACGGATGAGTGTTTTCTCTGCGGCCTGGAAAAAAGTTCCGGCCGCCGGGAAGAAAAACTGATTATCCGCCGGGGGAAACTTGTTTTTGCCATGCTCAATGCTTTTCCCTACAACTATGGACATCTGCTCATAGCTCCCTACCGTCATGTTGGAGATTTGGATCAGCTCACCGATGAGGAGCTGGCGGAGTTGATGAAAATGACGGTGGAAATGGAGAAATTACTGAAAAAAATTTTATCGCCGGATGCTTTCAATCTGGGTTTCAATCTGGGCAAAGACGCAGGTGCGGGGGTGGCGGATCATCTGCATTTTCATCTGGTCCCGCGTTGGAAAGGCGACACTAATTTCATGCCGGTAATCGCCGATACCAGATGCGTACCCGAGACTTTGGAAAATACGGCGCAAACCATGAGGAAAGCAATATGCGACTTGGAATAGGCTGTTACCCCTGCATACTCGGGCAGGTGGCGAAACTGGCTGCCGGAGCTTCAGAAAATTACCATGAACAGCGTGAATTGATCAATAAACTTCTTTCTATCGTCTGCCGTTGTGATGAAGATACTTCACCGCCGGAACTGGCAGGGCTTTTTCACCGTGAGGTGGCAAAGGTGTCCGGAATAAAAGACCCATATCTGAAAGAAAAAATATCCGCTACTGAACTCGCGCTCCGGATGATGCCGGATTTGAAGAAAAAAGTCGCCGCTTCAGCAGATCCTTTTGAGGCGGCAGTCAGACTGGCTATCGGGGGTAATGTGATTGATTACGGGGTTAATCCGGACTTTGATCTGAGCCAGGCGGAAAAGGATATTTTAAATGTTTTCGACCTGCCGCTGGACCGGAACGCGCTGGAAGACTTCCGGACGGCGGCAAAGCAGGCAAAGAAAATATTCTATCTTCTCGATAACTGTGGCGAAGCAGTGATCGACGGATTGCTGATTGATTTTTTCCGGGATAAGGTGGTGCTCGGCGTCCGGGGCAGACCGATTCTGAATGACGTTACCAGAAATGAACTGGAACTTTCCGGACTGAATGGATTTCCGGTTTACGATACCGGAGATAATTCGCCCGGTGTGGTGCTGAGACGGACGGCAGAGGAATTCATGAATGAAATGAAATCGTGCGACCTGGTTGTCGCCAAAGGTCAGGGAAATTTTGAAAGCCTGGATTGCTATGACCGGCCTATTATCCACCTGCTGAGAGTGAAATGCGCTATCGTAAGTGACGTTCTGAAGGCCCCGCTGGGATCATTGCAAATAATCCGGCATAATTTTTAAAATGGATATTGCGGGAAGGAAAATCCTTTTCCCGGACATAGTTTTTTAAAAGAATACTGCGGGAAGGAAAAACCTTTTAAGGAAAGGTTCTTTCCTTCCCGCGCCCATCCTTTTCCAAACCTTTTTGGGTTACATTGCTTCAATTTGCAAAATTGAAGCAATGGACGACAATGCATAAAGCACAAAAGCAAAAAAAGCACACTGAAAATCAGAATAAAAATGGGTTTTACCGGTGTGCGGGAAAGAAGAACATTTTACCCGCATAGTTTTTTAATGTTTTTGCTGGAAGGAAAAACCTTTTGAGGAAAGGTTCTTTCCTTCCCGCGCCCATCCTTTTCCAAACCTTTTTGGGGTTACATTGCTTCAGTTTCGTAAATTGAAGCAATAGACGTCAGTAAAAATAAATAAAATAAAAAATACCCTGCAATTCTCTTCATTAAGGAAAATTTCTCCATCTCCGTCGTATAAGATTTTCCTTTATTTGCATAATTTCTGAAAAAATATTCCGGTATTGAATATTTGTATCACTTTTCCAGGATACAACCAGTCCCACTACCCACCCTGCCGTCTGGTCAATACCGCACGTTTTCAAAACTTTTGCCTCCGGAATTTACATAGCCATACCGCCATCTCACCGGCAAAATTCAAGTTTTTCCCCATCGCACCTGATTTTTTCACTATGCACGATATCGTATATTTCCTTAAACAAAGTTCCGATATTGAGAATATATTATATACTTGTATAGTAAAATATCCACATCATCTGCCATTTTTGCTTCAACTGCCACAGAAAAACAGACTTTATCTCGCATAAAACTAAATAAAAATCAGAAAAAAACACTATTGTTTTCGTATTTTTACTTGCATTTTTTATATCCATGAATATAATTAATAATACAACCCGTCCGGCAGTAAATATGCCGTGCATCAAAATAAACAGCATGGAGACAGATGAATGAACGAATATGAAAGAGAGCCGGTGCCGGAAAAAGCACTGCTCGGCTTTAAATCATTTCTCGGTATGTACGCCGGTGAACACTGTGCCGGTACGGAATTGATGATCGGACCTCTTTTTGTCGCCGCCGGAGTCAGCGCGTTTTCGGTGCTGGGCGGACTCTTGCTGGGCAATATCCTTGCCGTTTTAAGCTGGCTGCTGCTCACCGCCCCCATCGCGGTAAAAATGCGCCTTACACTTTACTACCAGCTGGAAAAAATCTGCGGCAGAAAACTGGTCACCCTCTACAATCTGGCCAACGGCAGTATGTTCTGTTTCCTTGCCGGAGCGATGGTTACGGTAAGCGCGACAGCGATCGGAGTCTGGATAAATTTCCCCATGCCCGGGCTGGATGACCTGCTGCCAAACAGTTTTTCCTGGTGTCTGGCGGTGCTTATTATCGGAGGAGCCATCGCCATTATCGCCGCGGCAGGATATCAGACGGTGGCCCGCTTCGCCAATCTGGCCGCGCCGTGGATGGTGCTGGTATTCATTATCTTCGGTCTGGTGGCGTTTCACGACCTCGCGGTAGTCTGCAATTTTAAATATGAGGGACTGGATTCTCTCTGGAACTTTGCCAATACTGAACTCTGGAAGGGGGGCAATCCGCTTCCCGGTCAGGTGAAATTCACCTTCTGGCATGTTACTTTTTACGCCTGGTTCTGCAATATCGCCATGAATGTTGGCATGGCGGATCTTACGGTATTCCGGTTCGCTAAAAAACCGATTTACGCTGTGGCCACTTTCGGCGGTGTTTTTCTGGGGCATTTCATCGCCTGGCTCAGCGCATCACTGCTCTATTCCTATCAATTGAAACTCAACCCTGCGGATACTGCTATTCTCCCCGGACCGCTGGCTTACCGGGTATGCGGTGTTACCGGACTTATCTGTGTGATTGTCGCCGGATGGACTACTGCTAATCCGACTATCTACCGGGCAGGACTGGCATTTCAGGCGGTTATGCCGAAATTTTCCCGCTTTAAAGTAACTTTTGCTACCGGCATGATTGCCGCGGTGGCGGGGATGTTTCCGGCTTTTGCCATGAAATTACTGGATTTTGTCGCCATTTACGGCATGGTTCTGATGCCGATGGGAGCGGTGATTTTCGCCGACTTCTACCTGCTCAAAAAACTGGGGCTGAAATCATTTTATGCTGAAAGCGCAGGGCTTTCATTCTACTGGGCCGCAGCGGCGGCATGGCTGCTTACCATACTGGCATGTTACCTGCTGGTGGCACTGGGGGTAATGCAGATATTCTTTGTCAGTCTCCCGGGCTGGTTCATTGCGGTGATCATATATCTGCTGCTGAGTAAATTAATGCAGAAAAAGGAGGTGCTTTCATGAAAAAAATTTATGTCCGGTACATCTCAGCGGCAATCGCATGGATATCACTGGTGCTGATGCTGTTTTTCTCTCTGGAGTATTTCAACAGTTCCGTGAGTGCGGAAGTTTTGAAAACCAGGCTCTTCATGTCTACAGTGATCTACTTTATTGCTGCGGCTGGAGCGGAAATATTGAAAACCCCATCCATAGATAACAAATAATATTTTTCACTCCGGGATGAAAAAAATATCGTTACGCTTTAATATGTTATCAATCAAATCATTTTTCAGTATTAAACATGAGGTGAGTATATGACAAGGCCGATTGGTGCGATTGAAGAAGCCGGAATAACCGACTTGAGTACAGTAAAATTTACTTATGATTCTGCGTCCGGATATTACATCTGGGTTGACAGCTCAACGGGAAATGCTTATATTGATACCAGAAATCTTTTCTCCGGAGATGATGCCCCACAGACCGCACGTTATTTCGCATTGGAAAACTCCAGTTTCAATAACGCCGCCAATGATTCGCTTTACACCAAAACCGACGGCGGAAACGGTTTTTCTGCGCTGATCAGCGAAACGGCTCTCTCCGGATACAATCTTAATTGTGTCGGCGGCGGCACCGGGCAGGATGTCTTTGCCATACTGGGAAAAATCCAGAATGTCAACAATGGCGGCACCAGTTATGTTTCCATAAATGTAGTGAAAAGTACAGCTGCCGACACTTACGGCGATGTTAATCTACTGATAAATTCCAACACTGAAATCTATTCCGCGGCGGATCAGACCAAGGCGTTTGACATCCGGGGATGCCGGGCACAGGTCGAAGGCAATTACACCTTGACCGTGGATAATTACGGAAGTTTCTACAACAGTGAAAGCGGCAAATACTCTCTCCGCGGGGAAGTGGCGGGAGATATTGAAGGCACCGTTCTCTGCGGCATTACCAATATTTACGGCATGGAATCCAACTGCAGTGTGGCCGGAGACGTCACCATAAATTTCAAGGGGCTGATCGCTTTCGGCACCAGTGCGGTAAATTTCAACTACTACACTACTACTACCGGCAATACTATCGGCGGGAAATACACGTTATCCTTTTCTGACTATATTGAGAGTGAAACCGACCGCACTTACTATGGCGCGCAGAATTATTCTTTTACCCCCGGAGTCAGTTTGAATTACAAAAATGCTGATTCCGTTGCCAGCCATGGCATTCTGGATTTTTCCAACTTCCAGACTTCTGAACTTAAAATTAAATTCAGCAATTACAGCGAAATCCACCTCCGGAACAACAGTTCAGTGATGATGAACAGCTCCATTGTCTGCCAGGCCAAGACTGAAGTCGGCGTCTATTTCCATCTTGACGGGCAGTCCCAGGATCTTACCATGCTGGGCAGCGACGGGGACAATGGCGTAAGATATTTTATCAATTCCGGCACCTGCTCATTTAATATAGTCGCCGGAGCGGAGGAATTATCCAGACAGGGCAGTTATCATCTGGTTTCATCACTTAAATCAAATTATCTTCCTCAATCCGGTTATACCTTCAACGGTTCAGTTATAACTGAGGGTGAACTGGTTTCGCTGAGCAACAATTATTTTGGTCTGCTCACCTACGATGCAACGGCAAAAACTCTTGATTTTACGGTATCCGGCGCGTCGTCAGAAGACGTTATAAGTACGGAACTGGAGAGTTATTCCGGCTCCGGGTCTTCCAGTGTCCGGCTTGACGGCGGTTCAATAAGCGGCAACCTGTACGCCAACGGTGTGGGCGGGGCAGCTCTGTCAATAGCCTCTGGTTCGGTAAATCAGGCCTTTGCCGGAAATAAAATAAGTTCTGGAACGACCTCAACTCACTCCGTAATCCTGAATGTTTCCGGCGGCACGGCAACCCGGGTTTTTGCCGGCAACGCCGCGCTGGACGGTGCGGAAAACACGGTGGAATTCACCCGGCTGTCCATTACCGGGGCACTTACCGGCACTCAAGACAGCGGAGTATGGCATTACGCATCCGGCGTGGTCGGCGGAAGCGGCGAATCCAAAATGACGGTTCAGAAATCCACTGTCGATGTCAACCTCTCCGCCGGAGAGTGCGGCAATGTCATCGGCGGGGGACGGACGGAAAAATCCGGTTCAATCACGGTGGAAAATGTGGAAATGAATTTTTCCGGCGGAGCGGCCTCTTCGGTGGCAATCGGTTCATATATCAACAAAGGCGGTTCCGGTACGGTCAATAACGGTTCACTTGTTCTCAATACCAATGCAGTTACCGTACTTAACGGCGGCTTTGTGGTGGGAAGCGGCAGTTTCACCGGAGGGACACTCACTTCTGAAATCAACAGCAATGTTTCCAATGCGGTCTTCGGCGGCTCCTTTGTCTCCGGCGGAAGTTCTCTGATCAACTCCTCAAGTTTGACGGTAAACGCTCAATCCGGCACCGGAGTATTCGGCGGCGGTTTTGTCTCCGCCGGAAATGATACGGTGGAAAACGTAAGTATCGAAATCGGCGGCCAGCTCAACTGCTGTATCTTCGGCGGCGGTTTTGCCTCCGGCGGAACAGCCACGG
>CASECL010000185.1 GCA_949286445.1 uncultured bacterium
CGGTAAAATTCTGCTTTGACAGCTGCAAATGTTCCGGCAACTGGACAATGGAAAACTTTCTGAACGAAGCAGTGGAAGATATCCGCCGTCAGGTCGGTGACGGCAAAGTAGTGCTTGGACTCTCCGGAGGGGTGGATTCCTCTGTTGTAGCGGCATTGATCAACCGGGCAATCGGACCTCAGCTTACCTGCGTATTTGTCAACCACGGACTGTTGCGCAAAGGAGAAGCAGAACAGGTTCAGCAGATTTTTGCCCGCAACTTCAAAATCAATCTGCGTTACATTGATGCCTCGGACCGCTTCCTGGATAAGCTCAAGGGCGTATCCGATCCGGAAAAGAAACGCAAAATTATCGGCAAAGAGTTTATTGACGTTTTTGCCGAAGCCGCGGCAGAAATCAATGCCCCGTTCCTGGGACAGGGCACCATCTATCCGGATATTCTGGAAAGTATTCCGCTGGATGGAAATCCGGCCGGCGTGATCAAAAGCCACCACAATGTGGGAGGTTTGCCCAAAGATCTGAAATTCAAACTGGTGGAACCGGTGGAACGGCTTTTCAAAGACGAAGTCCGCGCCGTAGGCCGTCTTCTGGGACTGCCTCCGGAAGTGCTTGACCGCCATCCCTTCCCCGGCCCGTCGCTGGGCGTGCGGCATGTCGGAGCAATCGAACGGGATACGCTGCAGATGCTCCGCGAAGCAGATGCCATTGTCACTGAAGAACTGCTGGCTTCCGGCTGGTATCACAAAACCTGGCAGACTTTTGCCATCTTTGTTCCGGTGAAAACCGTGGGCATGAAACACGGACGGCGTACATATGAATATGTTATTGCCATCCGTTCGATTAACAGTGTTGACGCAGTTACCGCCCAGGTAGTGCGCCTGCCCTGGGAACTCCTGGATAAAATCACTGCCCGCATTATTGATGAAGTTGACGGCGTCAACCGGGTGGTTTATGATATAACCCAGAAACCCCCGGGCACCATCGAGTGGGAATAATCCGGCAAACAGGATTTTTTACGCCCGGAGTTGTTTTACCGCCGGGCGTAATTTTTTAAAGCAGGGAAAAATAGATTTAATCCCGGCAGGAAATGCGGTGCTTTACATTGCCGTAATGATATTGCGGTCATGGAGGCAGATGGGGAGCTTTTTCGTATTTTTTGTATTGCATTGCCGCATTTGTTGTTTCTGAAATCAGCTTTCACAGACAATGATATTTTTGGGGTGTTAAAAGCCGGAGAATAAATGGAATAGCAAATTTATTGCTATCCGGTTTCCAGCTCGTGATAAAAGTTTAAAATCAGGAGTGTAAAAATGAAAGTTCTTCTTTTCAATGGAAGTCCGCGCCGCAATGGAAATACCGCGGTTGCCGCCGCGGCACTGGCGGAAGCAATCCGGACGGAAAAACCGGACTGTGAACTGCAGATTATCAATGTAACAGATTTTAAATTAAGTCCGTGCGTCAACTGCGACGCCTGCCGGAGCAACGGCGGAAATTGTGTTACCCCGGATGACAGTGCAAAACTTATGCAGCTCATGGCGGAAGCGGACGCCGCAGTTTTTGCAACTCCGGTTTACTGGTGGGGTGTGACCGCCCAGCTGAAAATGCTGATTGATAAATTTTACTCAAAAGAGGAAGAATTCCGGAAAAAAACGAAACGCATCGGAGTATTTTCAGTGGGAGGAGCGGAACTTTCAGATCCGGAATACCGGATTATCGCGGAACAGTTCAATTGTATTTGTGAATTTCTGAACTGGAAGATGGTATTTTCTGTTTCCGCCCAGGCCGGCGCGGCCGGAGAATTGTCCGGCAATCATGAAAAAATCGCCGAACTGAAAAAAGCAGCGGCAAAACTCTTTGCCTGATACTGTCAATTACCTGAATCAAAACCACCGTATTCAACGGTGGTTTTGCTTATTTTTACCGGATTTTCACTTCATAGGATACAATTACAAGTCCTGTGTATCGCACTGGTAACTCGGTGGTCAGGTTTCGGCTTGCTAAAAGAAAGTCTCCGTCTCTCACAGGATGGCATACCGTCAGGAATTAATCTTGCTGA
>CASECL010000186.1 GCA_949286445.1 uncultured bacterium
CGCAGACGGCAGATTATAGAACAGCACATGGCCGCCACCGGTGAAACCCTTACCGAAGAACAGCTTGATGCCATTGTGCCGGAAAATACGCTGGAGGCACCTAAAGAGGATTTCACCCGGAAAACCCCGGAAAAAACCGGGCTGAGTGAACTGGCGCAGCAGATACACGATGCTCTCTTTGCTCTTGAAGTTGACTCTGACGGTGTCCGCCACGGTAACTTTGAACTTTTTACTGACGGCGGCGGCAGCATAAAGATTTGTGAGATAAAATCAATGAAGGAAGATTTCATGATCTGCACCTTGGCCAACAACGGCAAGACCATGAGAATAAGATATGACAAATTAAACGGAGTAGAAGAGTTATGACGATAAAGGCACTTTCCAATCAGGTGAATTTCCCTGAACTGGAAAAAGAGATACTTGAATTCTGGCAGAAAGAACAGGTTTTTGAAAAATCACTGGAAAACCGCAAAGACGCAAAAGAGTATGTATTTTACGACGGTCCGCCTTTTGCCACCGGGCTTCCTCATTACGGGCATCTGCTGGCAGGTACCATAAAAGATGTTGTACCCCGTTACCAGACCATGCGCGGGCACTATGTCCGGCGTGAATTCGGCTGGGACTGCCACGGACTCCCGGTGGAAAACGAAATGGAGAAAGTCCTTTCGCTCAAAAGCAAAAAAGATATTGAAAATTACGGTATCGGCAAATTCAATGAAGACTGCCGTTCCATCGTGTTGCGCTACACTGCGGAGTGGGAAAAGGTGGTCAACCGCATGGGCCGCTGGGTGGATTTCAAAAACGGCTACCGCACCATGGACCGGGATTACATGGAGTCCATCTGGTGGGTATTCCGTTCGCTGTGGGACAAAGGGCTGATTTATGAGGGGTACAAAATCCTCCCCTACTGCCCGAGATGTGCTACGCCGCTGTCCAATTTCGAGGCCAATCAGGGGTATATGGAAGTAACCGATCCGGCAATAACCATACGTTTTGCGGTCAGGGGTGAACCCAATACCTATTTCCTCGCCTGGACTACCACCCCCTGGACATTGCCGTCCAACCTGGCACTTACCGTCGGCCCGGATATTGATTATGTCAAAGTCCGCGACGGAGAGGAATTCTACATTATGGCCGAAGCCAGACTGGGGGCGTACTACAAGGAAAAACCGGAGGTGGTCTGGCGCGGAAAAGGAAAAGAGCTGGAATTTAAAGAGTATGAACCGCTTTTCCCGTATTTTGCAGATCTTGCCTCCCGGGGGGCGTTCAAAGTTATTCTGGGCGACTTTGTCAGCACCGAGGACGGTACCGGCATTGTGCACACCGCGCCGGGATTCGGCGAAGATGACAACGCGGTCTGCAAAAAGTACCACATGCCGGAAGTCTGCCCCATTGACAGTGAATGCCGTTTCACCGCGGAAATACCGGAATACACCGGCATGGCGGTAAAGGAGACGGATAAACTTATTATTCAGAGACTTAAAGACGAGGGTAAACTGGTTCACCGCGGCACGATAAAGCACAATTATCCCCATTGCTGGCGTGACGATGTGCCGCTGATTTACCGGGCGATCTCCACCTGGTTTGTGCGGATTGACAAACTCAAGGAAACTATGATTGAGTCCAATAAGCACATCAACTGGGTGCCGGAACATATCAAGACAGGCCGTTTCGGCAAGTGGCTGGAAAATGCCCGCGACTGGGCGATCAGCCGCAACCGTTACTGGGGAACACCGCTGCCCATCTGGCGCAACGAAGAAGGTGAAGTTATCTGCGTCGGCAGCGTGGCTGAGCTGGAAAAACTTACCGGACAGAAGGTAAACGATCTTCACAAACACTTTGTAGATGCTCTGGAGATACCATCCCCCACCGGAAAATCTCCGCTTAAACGCATACCGGAAGTGCTGGACTGCTGGTTTGAATCCGGCTCCATGCCTTACGCGCAAAACCATTATCCTTTTGAAAACAAGGAACGCTTTGAAAGAAATTTCCCGGCTGACTTTATTGCCGAGGGGCAGGATCAGACCCGGGGATGGTTTTACACACTGGTGGTGCTTTCTTCCGCGCTTTTCGGCTGTGAACCTTTCCGCAATGTGGTGGTAAACGGCATGGTGCTGGCAGAGAACGGTCAGAAAATGTCCAAACGGCTCAGAAATTACCCGGATCCGGGCTACATTCTGGACAACTGCGGAGCAGATGCGCTGCGGCTGTTCATGCTGGGATCCCAGGTGGTGCGGGCGGAAGACCTCAAATTTTCCGAAGCCGGAGTGCGCGAGGTATTGCGCAATGTGCTTATACCGATGTGGAACGCATTAAGTTTCTTTACCACCTACGCTGAATTGGACAAATGGTCGCCGGATAAAGCGGTGAAAACACTCAACAATCCGCTGGACCGCTGGATTTTGAGCAGTCTTTCCCAGATGGTGGAAGAACTCCGCCGGGAAATGGATGCTTACAATCTCCAGAAAGCGGCAAACCGCTTTACAAAGTTCGTGGATGACCTGACCAACTGGTATATCCGCCGTTCACGCCGCCGTTTCTGGAAGAGCGATGATGACGGAGATAAACAGGAGGCATATTCCACACTTTATCATGTGCTGCTTACGTTTGCCAAAGCGGCGGCTCCGTTCATTCCGTTCAGCACGGAAGCCATTTACCGGGCGTTGCGGACCGAAGATATGCCCATATCAGTGCATCTCTGCGACTATCCGGAGCCGGAAAACTGCCGGGATGAAGCACTTGAGCGGCAAATGGAGCTTACTATGACCGCAGTTTCACTTGGGCGTTACCTCCGCACCCAGCACAATCTCAAAGTGCGTCAGCCGTTGTCCCGGGCATTGCTGATCGCCCCGGATGCGGCGGCGGAAAAACTGCTGGCGGAAGCGGCATGGATTATTGAAGACGAACTCAATGTGAAAAAGGTGGAGTTCATCAGTGACGAAGCCGGCCTGGTGACCCGTTCCTGCAAAGCCAACTTCAAACAGCTTGGCGGAAGGCTGGGCAAGAATATGAAAACAGCGGCACAGATGATTGCCGCCTTTGATGATGCTGCTATCGGCCGCATACTGAAAGGAGAAAACAAGACACTCACCTTTGCCGACGGCAGCAGCTGTGAAATTACCGCGGCGGATCTGATTATTTCCCGGGAACAGAAATCCGGACTGGCAGTAGCCGATTCCGACGGGGTTACCGTGGCTCTGGATTGCGCCATAACTCCGGAACTGGAGGCGGAAGGTTTCGCCCGCGAACTGGTAAGCAAAATTCAAAATCTCCGGAAAGAGAGCGGATTTGAAGTATCCGACCGGATTGCTTTGGAGTTTTCGCTTTCACCGGAACGCCGCCGGGTTGTCGAGGCATTCAAAGATTATATTTCCAATGAAACGCTGTGCGTGGAAATGACCTTCGGCGAAGCGGAAAACGGCGTGGAGCTTGAAGTCAACGGTGAAACATGCAAATTGGCAGTAAGCTTAAGAAAACACTGATTGCCGCTGCATTTCTGATCGTTGCTGCGGCAGTGTATTTCCATATATCCGGGCGGAACAGAACCCGGATGTACTCAAAAACCTTTGAAGCGATGGGAACGGTGGGAGTGACAGCGGTGTACTGTTCTCCCGCCGTTTCAGTCCGTGCCGGCGATTTTTTTGAAACGGTGGAGCAAACCATACGCGAGGTGGAAAAAATATGCAGCCGTTTTGACCCCGGGTCGGAACTGTCGCGATTGAATGCCGCTGCGGCAGAAAAACCGTTCAAATGCTCAGATACTCTGTGGCAGATATTAATGCGGGCGCGCCGTGGCTGGGAAGAAAGTGATGGATTGTTTGACATAAGCAGCACTCCTTTCATGAGTTTATGGGGTTTTTACCGCCGGGAGAGAAAGCTGCCGTCCGGCGCGGAAATAGAAAAGGCAAAACAGATAACCGGGCTGGAAAAAATAAGATTTGATGACCGGGAACATTCGGTATTCTTCACCGTTCCCGGCATGTCGCTGGATCTGGGGGGAATAGCCAAGGGGTGCGCAGTGGATATGGCGATGGAACGGCTTTCCGGGGCCGGATTTGACGGAATAATGATAAATCTGGGGGGAAACCTGCGCTGTACTGGGAAACTTCCGGAAAAAGAGGCATTCCGGATCGGAATAAGGGGCATATCTTCGCCGCACATTATCGGAGAAAGATTGCTACGCAGCGGAGCGGCCGCCACCAGCGGGGATTATGAACGTTTTGTAGAAATCAACGGCCGCCGTTACGGACACATAATGAATCCGGATACCGGCATGCCGGCACCGGGAGGAAAAGCGGTAACCGTATTCACGCCGCTGGCTTCTGACGCGGATGTGATCAGCACATCTGTATTCATCGGCGGCGGCAGACTGGCGGAAAAACTGGTGAAAAAATATCCGGAAACGGAAATATGGATTTATGATGACACACACAAAACAATATACGGAGGCAGTAATTTATGAAGTATCGTACTTACGGTAAACTCGGCATTAAAATGTCAGCGGTAGGTTTCGGCGGAATGCGCTTTGATCTTACCCGGAGCGAAGCGGAAAACGGCGATCTGCTGAAATACGCTTTTGATCAGGGCATAAATTACTTTGACACGGCTCCGGGATACTGCAGCGACCGCAGTGAAAGCATTTTTGCTTTGGGCTTGAAAGGTTTGCCGCGGGATCAATATTACGTCACCAGCAAACTTCAGCCGGCCATGGGAACCGATGAAAACGATTATTATGAAAAAATCTGCAAATCAGTAAAAACCATCGGAGCCGGCCATATTGATTTTTTCCATGTCTGGTGCATCAGAACGCTTCAGCAGTACCGGGACGCGTTCGACAAGGGGCTGTATGCCGCGCTGGAAAGAGCCAGGAAAAACGGTTTGATTAAACATATAGTCTGCTCCATTCACCTGCCCGGCGAACTGGTTCGCCAGGTACTGGAAGAAAAAATGTTTGAGGGAGTGCTTCTCGGCGTGAATATCCTCAACTTTCCCTACCGCTGGGACGGTGTTCTGGCGGCCCAGGAACTGGGAATGGGGGTGGTGGCGATGAATCCTCTTGCGGGTGGATTAATTCCCCAGAACGAGGATAAATTCAAATTTCTCGCCCTGCACGGAGAGACTCCGACTGAAGCGGCGATCCGTTTCATTGCCGGCACCAGCGCAGTCACGGTTGGACTGGTGGGTTTCACCACCCGAGAACAGATTGACTTTGCCTGCAAAAATGCCGATCTGGCCGAACCGCTCTCCAATGAAGAGGTGGCAGTGCTTAAAAAACACCTGTCCCAAAATATGGACTCCATCTGCACCGGATGCGGATACTGCCTGAAAGGATGTCCGAAAAAGATTGATATCCGGGCATTTATGCAGTTTTATAACCGCAAGGTTCTTTTTGGAAAAACGGAAGAGGAGATGAAGAAAGATTTCGATATCGAGTCGATTTACGGTCTGCTCGGCCACTGCAAAGAACATCCGGCGGGTGACTGCATTTCCTGTCACAACTGTGAACGGGAATGCACTCAACACATTCCGATTGTCAGCAATCTCAAGTCAATCGCCGCGTGGGAAAATGAGCCTGCTGCGAATTGAGAATTTAAGTGTATATTATCCAGTCCGCGGCGGGTCGCTGTTCTCACGCAAACAGTATGTCCACGCCGTGGACGTAGTCTCTCTCCAGGTTGAACGCGGCGAAATTGTCGGCCTGGTGGGAGAATCCGGATGCGGCAAAAGCACTCTCGGCCGCGCCATAGTGGGCCTGGTTAAACCCACCTCAGGGAAAATTCTGCTGAACGGCCGGGATTTGACCAGTCTGTCCGCCGGGGAATTGCGGGCAGAACGCAAAAATTTCCAAATGATTTTCCAGGATCCCTACGGCTCACTCAATCCGAAAATGACGGTAGGGGATTCTATCATGGAAATTCTTTCGCTGCATCGTAAAGACCTTGACCGTGCCGGAAGACGGGTCCGGGCGGCGGAACTGATGGAAAAAGTAGGCTTGTCCGGCAGCCGGCTGGATGATTATCCCCATCAATTCAGCGGCGGACAGCGGCAGCGTATCGGCATAACCAGGGCTCTGGCGGCGGAGCCGGGACTGATTATTGCAGATGAACCGGTTTCCGCGCTTGATGTAAGCGTACAGGCGCAAATTATCAATCTGCTTTCAAAGATAAGACGTGAAGACGGAACCGCCTTCCTCTTTATTGCCCACGATCTGGCGGTAGTGCGGCACATTTCAGACCGGATAGCGGTTATGTATATGGGGAAAATAGTGGAAACAGGTACTTCTGATGAAGTTTGTTCCAATCCGCTTCACCCCTACACTAAAGCACTGCTTTCGGCTGTGCCCCGGCTGAAAAAAAGGGAAAAGCGCATTGTTTTATCCGGCGACGTACCGTCTCCGATAAATCCGCCGTCAGGATGCCGTTTCCACCCCCGCTGTCCGTTTGCAATTGATAGTTGCCGCGAACGTCAGCCGGAGCTGCATTCTGCCGGAGGAACGCACTGGGTATCCTGCCGTTTGACCGGAGACAAATGAAAATTTATTTTTTTTGAAAAAACTGGAAAATCCATTTGCAAAACGCTTTTTCTTGCATTATATTGCGTTTAATTGAGAGATTTTGAACAGAAATAAAGCATTTAACATAATTTAATTCAGGACGGAATATTATGGCAGGCAATCCGAAGTTGACCGTGTTGCATGAAAAATTTCGCGGCAAGGTGTTCGTGCTGGACAAAGACGTAATGTCAGCCGGACGCAAGGACGGGGTCGATATCTGTATAAAAGAGCCCAGTTTGAGTTCACATCATTGCGATTTTATCCGCAACGAAAAGGGTAATTACATTATTCGCGATAACAACAGCACTAATGGCACAAGAGTGAATAATGAGACTGTTTTTGAACGCGAATTAAAAGGATCGGATATTATTCAGCTCGGCGGAGTGGAAATTCTTTATGATGCACCGAGCTCGAATACTGCTGCTGACCTCGGTCGTACTCACACCATAGCACTGGATAATCTGGCCGGTTCCACCAAAACGGTAAAGGAACTCAGCAACCTGTCTCCCTTTGCGGAAAGTGAGCGCAAGCAGATGGCCAGAACCAACCGGATCATGGTTATTATTATCGGTTTTCTGGCTTTAGCGGTTTTGGCTTTGCTGGCATATCTGCTCCTGAAAATCATGGGCAGATAAATAAACCGGAAATACCGGCTCTGATATTTAAAACTCCGGGTTGCCGGCCTGAGTGCTGATAGACATTTATGTACGGTGTCTCAGGCAATATGGAAAAACGTATAATAGAGTTGCCTTGTAATTTCCGGCTTGCCGTTTTTGTGAAAAAGCAAGTACTTGATACAAGGGTATGAGTTTACTTTCAACCATGGGGGGATGGCGGGTTCGTGTTCCAGATGTCAATGTACCTGGTAGTATGCTCCGTACAGATATCGAAAAAAAATATGTATAAAGCAACATCTGGAGTGTATTTAATTTACCGGCGGCGGCAAATGACTGCCATGAAAATATGACAAGGGGATGTCTTTGAAAAAGTAAACTGTAAGCTGCCGTGTGAACACCGCTTCACAGTCGGTATTTGGTATTTAAAAAACAGCCGTTACTCCGGCAGGCGGCGTGAATTTGGTAATTTCAAATAGCAGAAAACAGAGATTAACTTGTTGAATTACAGCAAGAAACAGTCCGTTTCTCTGTTCAGCTGCCGGATTGAGAATAAAATTCAGACAGCAAGATGTGTTGTCCGGGAAAAGCGTTTTACCAAGTAAATATGAGGTGTGGCGAATAAAATTGTTATCCGGCAGATAGTTCCGGGATTATCGGACAATTATGAGCAGGCGCGCCGGCATTGATACATTGACAAAGGTTTTAATTTATTTCCATTACTGGAATTGCAGTTATGAACTGAAGTATTTTTGAGAAAATATTGAATATATTGAAAAAACGGCATAGTTTTCAAGTTTTGTCCGGCAAATAAATCTGCGGGCTGTCCGGAGGTGTGGAATTTTTCCGGTATCGGGTTTGATTTATTCATCGTGGGCAACATGATTATCAGAAAAAATAAATATTCCAGATCAGATAGAAGGAATATTTTTGGTTATACAGTTAATAAATATTCAGGACAAGAGGAATTCTTTATTTATGAGTGAAAATAACAATAACGGCAAAAAGCTTTCTCCCGGACAGCCCGGAAACGGTATGCCAGGACCGCGTTCCAGCAAAGCCGCCTTGATCTGGCTTCTGGTGTTTGTGGCACTGGGAAGTTTGATGCTTTTCCGAAATGTTTCCAGCGGCGGCGAAGTGCGTTCACTGGATCAGACCGAATTTGAAAATCTGCTTGCGGCAAAACAGATCATCAGCGCGAAACTCACCAGCGAGGGTGATAATATTATGCTGATTGAGGGAAAAATGCTGCCATTCCAGGGCAGTGTCAGTCCGAAAACCTCCCGGGATGTTACCGCAAAACCGGCGGAAAGCAATAAGCCTGCCGCAGAGTCCGGCGAGAAGATTTCCATTCCGGACGGCGGAAAAGAAATTAAATTGGAGAAAACAGCACCGCCTGCAAAATCTCCGGAGGCAGGTGTTTCCAGAGAGATACGTTACAAAGTGCATGTGGTTTATACCGACAAACTTGTCGAACTGCTGAAAAATACTGATGTAAGCGTGGAAACCAATATTGAAAGTATTTGGATGGGTTTTGTCCGCATGCTGCCGTGGCTGGTGGTAACGATTATTATTTTTATTCTGATTACCCGCCAGATGAGAAATGCCGGTCGCGGAGCGTTTGACTTCGGCCGCAGCCGGGCAAGAATGATCCGGCCGGAGGAACTCAATGTAAAATTTTCCGACATTGCCGGAGCTGACGAGGCAAAAGAGGAAATCCAGGAAATTGTTGAATTTCTCAAATCCCCGCTCAAATTTCAGATGGTGGGAGGCAAAATTCCCAAAGGATGTCTGCTGGTCGGAGACCCGGGAACCGGTAAAACATTGATGGCCAGGGCAGTAGCCTGTGAAGCCGGAGTACCGTTTTTTGCCATCAGCGGCAGTGACTTTGTTGAGATGTTTGTCGGCGTGGGAGCCAGCCGGGTACGGGATATGTTTGAACAGGCGAGAAAAAATCTGCCCTGCCTGATTTTTATTGACGAAATCGATGCGGTAGGCCGTTCCCGTTTTTCCGGAATGGGCGGCG
>CASECL010000187.1 GCA_949286445.1 uncultured bacterium
ACGGGAAATTATCTCTGCCGATGTTCCTCCGCAAATAACCTTGCTCCCGGAAAAACTCCGGAATATTTCGGCACATTCCCGGTCGCGTCCGGAATCATACGGCGGGCCGGTGAAAAGCAGCATCCGGTGCGCCTGGCGGAAAGAAAGACAGCCTGCGCTTATATCATCACCCGGTTTCATATCCGTTTCATGGGCGATAGCCTCCCGCATAAGGTTTTCAGAAATTTCCTGTGCTGAAATATCCTTTTTTCTGCTGAGAAGTTCACTCAAATACTCTCTCACCCCCTCCCCCCGCCATCCCAGCGGGAAATGGGGACTGCCCATGCCGGCCTGCGTGACTCCGTCCGAAAAAAAGATAACTTTATCGTCCGGACGGGCTTGAAATGAGTAAATATTTATTCTGCGATCCCGGTACTTGGGAGAAAAAATAACCTGTTTTTCCAATTCAAGCACCTTTCCGGCACGAAACAGTATGAATTGCGGGTTATCCATCTCCACCACCCGGGTAATCCCGCCGGGGCGGGTATCTATAATGGTGAAAGTTGAATAACTTATTTTTCTTACTTTGCACACCGGAAGCGCATCCATAATTATTTCTGCGCTGTGAACAATTTCCCTGTCTTCTGCAACAAAACGCAAAGCCATTGTCGCGGTCATGGCAGAAAGAATTTCCGCTTTCACTCCATGTCCCAGTCCGTCAGCCAGCACTGCGATCAGCCGTTCTTCTTCCGGTATGCGTTTGAACAGCACCGTATCTCCGCAGGCTTTCTCCCCCCGGCAGCTGCACTTGGCAAAACCGGTATCAATAAAAAGTTCATCCCTTTCCGGGGCGGCACCTGAAGTCATTTTTTCTTACTCCCCGGTAATATTTTCCAAAGTTTTCCCGTTTGCATTGCTGACAGTTTCATCCTCCGGCAGCAGGTCTTTTTCGTCCGCATAATCATCTGCAATGGAGCGGAGAAGAAGTTCTGTATCCGCCATGTGTTCACCCAGCTGACAGGCAATCTCCTGAACTGTCGCCAAGTTTTTATCAATCACCTGCCGGGCGCGGGCGGCAATCAATTCCCGCCGGAGTTCGGTATTGGTTACATCAAAAATCACCGCTCCGACAGTTTCTCCTGGCTCAATAATAAATACGTTGACATTGAACATTCTTTTCCCCACCCGGATCGAATCCCTCCTGATATCCGACCCGCTGCGCAAAGCAGCTTCAAACAACTGGTAAAACGGCAGTATTCTCCTCAAATCCGCTCCCGCCAATCCGGGACTGGCATCAAAAGCATCCAGTGTATCCTCTCCGAAAAGTTTGGCAAAGTTGCGGTTGCATTCAATTATCTGGAGATTTCTGTCCGTGATCACCACCCCGGATGAAATACTGCGCAAAAGCGCATTTGCCTTTTTCTGCGCCTGTTTCTTCAAGTAGGATACACACATTGACGGCTCCGCATGTCCGGTAAGCAGCGCACGGGCAAAATTACGGCAACTGTCATAACCGCAGCCGTCGCAATTAAGTTCATCTTCCGGAGTCGTTTTCCCTATGCTGCGCAAAGCTCCCAGTATGTCATGCAATTCCGACTCCGGGGCCTCTTCCGGCGGAATATCCGGAGGGAAAGTCATTTCAATATTGCCGGAAGTCTGCCGTTTTACCGGACTATCCGGAAAGCTGGTATTATCCTCCACCTGCATCCGTTCCGACAGTCCCGGCATCCCCCTGCCCGCGGCCGGACCATGAACACAACCACCGTGACAGGCAAGGAGTTCCACAAATATAACATGCTTCTCATCGGAAAAATTAAATTTTTCCAGTGTGCGGCGTATTTCTTTAATCCCGCTGGCTACCACATAATGTACATCACGCCTGGAGCATTGAAAACGAATAGTGTCATTCATCCCTCCCTCCACCGGGTATAATGCCCCTTCTTCAGCGACATAAGGCACTGCGGCATCATCTTTGTTTGGAGTGAGTTTTTCCGGCACTATTCCGCGTTCCTGAAACATGGTTCGCAGTTCCTGGAAAGTCAACGCCAGATTAAGCAAGTCCTTATTCCGGTCCGACTCATTTTTTTTACCGATACACGGACCGGCAAAAATAATTCTGATATTTTCCCCGAAAGTATCCCGCAGCATCCGGCAGTGGGTCAGCAACGGCGATCCCACCGGGGTGAAATGACAGGTTTGTTCCGGTAAATAACGCCGGATGAAATCCACTGCCGTGGGACAGGCGGTGGAAAGATACACTCCGCCGGGAAGGTTTTGAAGCTTTTCTGCTGCATAACTGGAAACAATCTGAGCTCCGAGAGCGGTTTCGCTCACTCCGGCAAATCCCAGCATTTTTGCCGCCAGAACCATTTGAGGTAAAGTTACATTCCGGAATTCGCTGACCCAGGATGGTGCGAGCGAAAGGTACACCGGGATTTTTTCCGCCAGCAGAAAACGCGCCCTGCCGGAATCATTGCGTATCTGCTTGGCTTTTACCGGGCAGACCTCAACACATTTGCCGCAGGCAACACACATTTCCGGAATAACTGCCGCATGGCCGTCTCTGACCCGGATCGCCTTTACCGGACAATGCCGGACGCACTTGTAACAGTCCTGACATTCCGCTTCCTTCGTAAAAACCGGATACGCATGGTTCATTGCTCACCTCCATTTTCCCGGGAAATGCAATACGCTGCCGGAGCCGGTAAAGCTGCGGCAATATCCCCAAAACAGTTTTCACCGCTTTTATCTTTTTTTGTCCGCCAGTATCTCCGTATATTCTTTCAATAATATATCCGCCATTCTGCGCCAGTCAAATTGTCCCCGCACCCGTTCCCGGCCGGTTTCGCCCATTTTACGGGCGGATGCCGGGTGCTCAAGAAGTTCAGAAGTGCCGGTTACCACATCAGAAACATTCTCCGGCCGCGCCAGTATTCCGGTGACCCGGTCTTCAATCACCTCCGGCGTACCGTCCAGGGCAAATCCCACCGCCGGTTTGCCGCACGCCAGAGCCTGCACCACTGAACGCGGCAAACCTTCACGCAAAGACAAATGCCACAGAATATCTGCCAGAGCCAGATATTCCGGCACTTTTCCAGGCGGAATCAGACCGGCAAAGTGAAAGTTTCCGGCAATTCCAAGTTGCTGCAGTTTTTCTTCCAATTCATTCCGCAACGGCCCGTCGCCGATAATCAGAAACTGAGTATCCGGATATTTTTTCAATATTTCAACCGCGGCAGGAAGCACAAACTCGTACCCCTTCATTTTAAAAAGGCGTGCCAATGTGGCGATTACCGGGACATTTTCCTTAATGCCGAGAGATTTCCTCAGCTCACTGTCCGGAGCGGCGTTCAAAAATGACTCCATATCCATTCCGCTGTAAACCACCCGGAATTTTTCCTCCGGAGCAATTCCGCACTCCAGACACTGGTCAACCATCGAACGCGCCACAGCAAATATCCGGTCTGATGCCTTTGCCGCCATCCGTTCCGCAGTCCGGTAAATAAGGTTGCGGAACGCAGTTTCATAACGCCCGAATGCCAAACCGTGAATAGTATGAACCACCACCGGCACTCCGGCATCTCTTGCCGCCAGACGGCCGATAATTCCCGCTTTTGAACTATGAGTGTGAACCACATCAAATTTCCGTTCACAGAAAAACTTTTTCAGCTCAAAATATGCTTTCAAATCCGTCAGCGGCGACAATTCCCGCACCAGAAAAGGGGTCTCCGCCATTTCAAACTCCGGTACCGCGGCGTGCTGAAGAAGTTTCCCTTCCCGTCCCGGCGACGGCCCGGTCAGCAGCACCACTTCATGTCCCTGCTGCTGCTGGCCGACAGCACTGAGAAAAGTATTCTCCTGCGCGCCGCCGACAATCATCCGGGTTATGACATGGCATATTTTCATAGTTTTCCTGCCGGAAAGTCAAGTATTATTCTGTAATCATCGCGCTGTAATCCATCCCCGGCGGAATCATGGGCAGAACGTGCTCCTCATATCCGGTATGAACATCCAGCAGGAACGGTCCATCCGTCTCCAGCATTTCTTTAATGGCGTCTTCCAATTCCTCAAGTTTGAAGACTTCGCGCCCCGGCACTCCGTATCCGGAGGCGATCCGGACAAAGTCCGGAAACGGCCGCATAAAACGCTCGCACCGCAGATCGGTATTGCCGCGGACACCGTTATAGAAACGGTCTTCCCACTGCGCCACCATTCCCAGACACTGGTTATTGAGTATAATCATTTTGACGCCGATCTTCTCCGCATAAAGCGTCCCCAGTTCCTGAATATTCATCTGGAAACTGCCGTCGCCGTCAATATTAATCACCGTTTTTTCCGGGCAGGCCAATTTTGCCCCCATTGCCGCCGGAAGCCCGAATCCCATCGCGCCAAGACCGCCGGATGAAAGATGCTGCCTGGGAAACTGATAATCATAAAATTGTGCCGCCCACATCTGATGCTGGCCGACCCCGGGAACAATAACCGCAGAATTCCCGGTCAGACGTGAAAGCGTCTTTACCACCTCCTGGGGCTGCAAGTGCCCCGGCTTCTTCTTGAAAGAAAGCGGATGCTGTTTCCGATATTTTTCCAGCGTTTTCACCCATGTTGGGCACTTCAGCGGGAACGCCTTGGCATTCAATGCCTTGAACATTTCCTTAACATCAGCGACCACCCCAAGATCGGCAGGAATATTTTTGTTGATTTCCGAATCATCCACATCAACGTGAATAATTTTTGCTTCGATGGCAAACTTGGATACCGACCCGGTGGAACGGTCGGAAAAACGTGCTCCCATGGCCATTAAAAGATCGCTTTCATTAGCCGCACAGTTGGCGGCAAAGCTGCCGTGCATGCCGAACATGCCGAAATTCTGCGGATGATCCGACGGCAATGAACCTATCCCCATTAAACTGGTCACCACCGGTATTCCGGTTTTTTCCGCAAATTTTCTGGCTTCCGCCGCCGCTCCGGAACTGATTACGCCGCCGCCCAGATAGAGGCAGGGCTTTTTGCTGGCTTTGAGCATGGCCATAATACTGTCAACCGCGG
>CASECL010000188.1 GCA_949286445.1 uncultured bacterium
CCCAGATAATCCCGGAGTTTATCCCATTTCAGTTTACCGTCTTTGTCCTCTTTGCCGTCGGTGACAAGTCCGGCAGGAGGTTTAAGTTTTTCCCAGTCCGGCAGATTTTTCTCCTGGATTTTTTCTCCCTTGCCGTTGACCCAGTTTTTCTTGTCCAGCATGATCTCCTTGAGAATATTGCCGCTGCCCACCGTGAAAGCCTGAGCTTCACCGACTCCGGCGCAGAGATCCCAGGCATTCCGGACCGGAAGCATAACCGCATCCCAGTCGGTTTCAACTAAGTTCCAGGCCTTTTCCCCTTCAGCAAGCGTGTATCCCAGCAGATAATCGGCACTTTCACGCTTCTTTTCCTTGTCTTCGTTATAAGGCTTGTATCCGGCGCGGGCAGAAGCTATGGCACACATGTATTCCGGACGGTTCCCTCCAGCCACCGAGGGGTTGAACGCCGAAAGAATGGAAGATGCAGTCAGCGAACGGCCTCCGTTGAATACGGAAAATGGATTGCTGGTTTTCCTGGCTATGGCCACCGTGATGGAACCGCCTTTTCCAAAATAGAGCGGGGTAAGTGTCAGCGGAATAGCCGGTGTCCCAACCAGGCCGATCGGCAGATTTTCCTTGATAAGCGGAAAGAAACTGTCATAACCATGATACTCCGGATGTCCCCTCCCTTTGCCGCCGCCGGGAAAAAACGGAGGCATGTGAAGCTGTATTTCACCGAGATTTACATGCACCCAGCGGGTCCAGAACCAATCCCATTTGGCGTACAGATGGGTTTTGGTCTGCTTGTAAACGCGCAGAAAGCCCAACGGACTTTTCTGTACAATCCAGTCGTCAGTCCCCGGACCGAATACCTTTTTGGGCGAAAAATCTTTCAGCGTCGGATCGGCAAAGGAGATGAAGGTTTTTTCATATTCCTCTGTGCCGGGCATGGTGAAAAAACAGGTGTTCGCGTCTCCGGTGGAAACGTTGATTATATAATCATCTTTGCACTCCATCATATTGGCGGCGGCAATCTGACGGGCGGTTTGTTTGACTTTTTCCGGATATTCCTGGCGGAGTTTGTTGAGTTTTATCATCATTTTGGCAATATTTAAATTATGCTCCGCCACTTTGGGAATATTGGCTATGGAGCCTTTCCCTTTGGCTTCCGCTATGCTCGTATAGACCAGCTGTGCCAGCAGAAAGCGGTCAAGCGCCCCCTGACCGTTGAATTCTTTCGCTTCTTCCGGAATTCCTGCTCCGGTTCCGGCAATAAGCAAAACCGCGTCATAAACCAGAATATCAGTACCGCAATTATAGTGTAAGCCGGGTACGTGCATGTGGCAGGGGGTATTTTTCTGGCGTACCATATTGAAGTCTTTCTGGAACTGCAGAAAAACATATTTGCAGAATACATCCATTGCCAGGTCAAGCGAACGTTTCTGCAAATCAACATAAGTCCAGGCCATCGCTTTGTTGATTGTTGCCATCCGGCTGAGATAATCAGCTTGAACCGCAGCTGCCGAGTAAGCCGCGGCATCGGCGGCATTTTGAAGCTCAATCTTGTTGCGGACGACTTCGCCAATGCCGTAAATACCGATCACCAGCAGATAGATCGGCATAACGAAAGCCAGCGTTACGGCCAATGCCGCGCCTTTGCTGTCTGTCGCCAATTCCCGGCACCGGCCGGAAAATACGGTCCATATACTTGGATAGGTCTTGTTCATTATTTAGTCAATGGATAAAATTTGGTTGCATACGGAATCGGAATTACACAACTTGAAGTAAGCGTTATATATGGATATTTAAGTTTGTCTTTATCCCCCTTGACCTCCAGCTCATTGGCATACTGCGACAACAGCGCAGGATTGAGCGCGTAAGATTGACCGTCAAGTTTTTCCTGCCACTTGCTTTCTTCTTCTGTTTTCTTATCTTTCGCAAAAAAGCTGATAATTCTCCCTGCTACCGGAACATGTAGAAACATTTTGAATTTGACCGTGCATTTCACCCCCCGCGGATCAATGTCCAGCAGCGGAATATCGACATCTACCTGCTGATCAAGATATTTTGTATTCGGAAGCCGTCCCCAGCCATCAAGTTTTATATATTTATCCGCTGCGCGGTCGCCTGCTTCCCGGGAGTCTGACGGCGATGCCGATACCGCCGCCAGAATCCGTTTCACCACATTTTCCGCCCGGCTTTTTCTCTGGAGGTTGTTGACGGTCATAGCCGAACGCGCCCCCATGTAAGCAGAGTAGTGCACCACCTGCCAGGTGATCATGATGTAGGCAAACTGCATGGCAAAAAGAAACAGCACAAATAAAATCGGAAAGCAGAAAACAAATTCCAGCAGTGCCGCTCCGTCTCTGTTTTTCAGCAGTGAATGTTTTTCAGTCATGACGCCGCCTCCATGGAGTATAACAGCTGAAGCAGCAGATTCAGAAAGAGCCCGGCGGCAATCGCCGCCCCGAACGGCACCCGGCAGCTCTCTGTTTCCGGCGGCGGCAGATTACGTCTTCCCGCGGCGCGGTCGTAACGGAAGTCAAACAGACAGCGGAAAAAATGTTTCATCCTTGCCGGATTGACCTGCCTCATAAACAGCATGATACAAGCCTGTATGAGTCCGGCTAAAGATACCAGGAGTATCAGATTCAGGGTGTTGCCCGGCCCCGCAATCAGCCCGGCGGCAAAAAGCATTTTCACATCCCCGGCCCCCGCCGCACGTAGAAAGAAAGGCAGCAGCAGAAAAAGCGACGCAAGAAAAGCTGTAATTGCTGAACCGATCGCATAATCCACTCCCACACCCAATGTGATGGCCAGCATCACCAGAATTCCGCCGAATACCCATGAATTAGGCAGTTCATGTTTGCGGAAATCGCGAATGGAAAGACAAATCAGCCACGGAGTTGCCAAAACAATTTTCCCGAGAGTCAAATAGTCCATTCGTCATCCGCCTCAATATTTACAAAAAAACGGATACCGGCCAGGCTGGTATCCGTCAAATTATTACCGCTGAAAAACCGGAAAATCACTTGTCGTAATTATGCATGGCCTTTTCGTGTTCGTTGGCTTTTTTGATGTCGCCGGCAGAATTTTTCTGGATTTCACCCTGATAATTTTCCGCGCCCTTGGCGTCGCTCATGGACTTGGTCGCCACATTCATTTCATGGGACACATTCTTGCCGAACATGATAACCGCCACAACAACTGCTGCCGCAATCAGCACCGCGATAATGACATACTCCATCATAACGGCATGTTTTTTTACGGTATTTCTCATCCCTCAATAATTCCTTGAATAAGAACAGTTGCGATTACTTGTCGTAATTGTGCATGGCCTTTTCGTGTTCGTTGGCCTTTTTAATGTCGCTGGCAGTTCCGGTTTCAACCGCTTTCTGTGAGGTTTCAGCACCCTTGGCATCGCTCATAGCCTGAGTTGCCACGTTCATTTCCTTGGACACATTTTTGCCGAACATGATAACCGCTACCACAACCGCCGCTGCAATCAGCACTGCGATGATAACGTACTCCATCATAACCGCGCGTTTTACCGAAATTTTTCTCATAAGCCGGATTTTCCTATTTGTTATGCAACAATACTCACGAATTATAATAATATACCTCTTTTTCTATTAAAAGTCAAATTTTTTTACCGCTTCGGCAGGCATTATCTATCAACAACTTTTCCGGAAACAATTTTGCCGCCGCGGCGGTGGAAATGGTTCAGTTTCTCTGTGAAAAATTCACCAATGACTTGAAAATCCGGAATAAAGTGCTATCTTTATCGGATAATAGCGAATTCATGTGTGATTCTTTTCGCACATAAACAATTCAACTGTCTGATAAAAAGGAGTCCGTAAAATGATCAATCGCATGATTTTGAATCAAACTTCCTATTTCGGCGCAGGAGCCATTTCCGCCATCGTGGATGAGATTAAAAGACGCGGTTTTAAGAAAGCTCTCGTCGTAACCGACAAAGATCTTATTAAATTTCATGTGGCGGACAAGGTAACCTCTCTGCTTGACAAGGCGGGACTTGCGTATGAAATCTTCAGCGATGTCAAGGCAAATCCCTCTGTCGGCGTGGTGAAACAGGGAGTGGAAGCATTCAAGGCCGCCGGAGCGGATTATCTCATTGC
>CASECL010000189.1 GCA_949286445.1 uncultured bacterium
CGGGGGTATGACCGGTGAACGACCGGGGGTATGACCGGTGAACGACCGGGGGTATGACCGGTGAACGACCGGGGGTATGACCGGTGAGCTCCCGGGGTATGACTGCTGGTATGACCGATTAGCGCCCGGGATGTGACAATTACAGATGCAGAAAGCTGAAAATGCGGAATTTTTCCGGCTGCTGTTTTTCCGGAAACAGGAAAAGCGGCAGTATCGGCAATTGCGGATACTCCAGAGCCGGTAGTAAACGCCGACAGTTCTGCAATCTGTTTTTAATGGAAAAACAGCAGAATTGCCGGAGTTTTACCGGGAAACCGCTGTTCACCCGGGAAAACGGTGTTTACCGGAATGGTGAAGTATTTGCCGGTAGAAGACAACGCCCTTGATTAGAGCGCATTTTTCCGGAAAATAATGCAGGACGCGATGGCGGAGTTCCGCCGGATAGAGAATAATCCGGCAGGGTAAACCGCCAGATAAGAAAATGGAAAATCAACCGTCCGCAAATGCAATGTCATCCGCGGTAACTGGTTTTTAAAAAGTTTTCAGTCGTTTTAATCCGGCGGTGTACAAAACAGATTTGCCTGAAAACAGGCAACCTGCATCCATCCGGATAGAGTCGATAGATACATAAACAAAAAAGTAAAGGGGGATAAATTTATTATGGCAAAATCTTATTTAGTACCTATGGTGGTCGAACAAAGCGGCCAGGGTGAACGCGCTTTTGACATTTACAGCCGGCTGCTTAAAGACCGGATCATTATTCTCGGCACGCCTATTGATGATGAAGTGGCCAACCTTATTGTTGCCCAGCTGCTCTTTCTTCAGGCGGAAGACCCCAAAAAGGATATTGATCTTTACATCAACAGCCCCGGCGGCAGCGTAACTGCCGGACTGGCAATTTACGATACGATGCAGATACTTTCCTGCGATATCAAAACCTACTGCGTCGGCCAGTGCGCTTCAATGGGATCGGTTTTGCTTACCGCGGGAACCAAAGGAAAGCGTTTTGCGCTGCCCAATTCAAGAATTATGATTCACCAGCCCTGGGGCGGAGCTCAGGGAACGGCGGCAGATATCAATATTCAGGCTCAGGAAATCTTGCGCCTGCGCTCAATGCTTAATAATATTCTCGCCACCCACAGCGGAAATAAAATCAAAAAGATTGAAGCTGATACCGAACGGGACTTTTTCATGTCTGCAGAAGAAGCCGTCGCTTACGGGCTGGTTGACAAAGTTGTGGAAAAGAAGTAACTTGTCTTCTGACCGGAACTGAAATAATCCCGGCAGAAAACACCACGGATGGAAATTTAATTTGAAATCCGGCTGCCGGGCGGTTGTAAACCTGTTTTCCCCCGGGGGAACAGAAAAATTAATTGAGTTACGAGTACTCCGGGGGGAAACAACTCAAGCAGGATGAAATTTTCTGCCGGAAGGTGTTGTCTTTACCGGGATAGTAAAGCAGCTGTGTTCTGCCGGAAATAACAGAATTTGAGTACGGCAGAACAGAACTTGAAGCAAATTTTTCTCTTTGCAGAGAGAATATAGAGAGAATATCTGAATTAAGACCGGGCAGTGAAGCCGGGATGAAAAAAGTAGAGTAAGTTACTGCTTTAACTGTGTTAAAAATTCTTCTTCCGGCTAACCTGGAGAAGAGAAAATAAAAAAACAGCATTCTGACCGTATCAGAACAGATACCGGATACGGAACGGAATTATAACGGGGAAAAAGTGGAGATCAGCTGTTTCTCTAAAACAGAAACGGCTTTGAAATAAATATACGGCAGCAGAGTAAATCAGTTCAGCAGTATTCTGAATTGGGCGGGGGGCGGCTGATTATCTGCCTGCATTTCAGCCCGGATTTAAACGTCGGACAGGAATTAAAATATTATGGCAAAGAAGAACGGCAATATTGATTTTGTCTGCGCCTTTTGCGGCAGACATTCGCAGGAAAATCCCAATTTGATTTTCCTCCCCAGCGGTTATGAGGGTTTGGCCATCTGCTCCGAATGCATCAAGCTCGGACAGCAGCATCTGGACTCAATCACGGCAAAGAGCTCTTCGGCGGCAGAAAACATCGCCAGAATAAATGTGCCAAAGCCGTCCGCAATCAAGGAGGAATTGGACAAATATGTCATCGGTCAGGAAAAGGCGAAACGCATACTTTCCGTAGCCGTTCACAATCACTACAAACGCCTGCAATCGCTTAACGGTCTTATCCGCAACGAAAAGGAAAATGATTTTTCTGATGTGGAGCTGGACAAAAGCAACGTTCTTCTGCTCGGTCCCACCGGCAGCGGCAAAACCCTGCTGGCAAAAACCCTGGCCCGCATGCTTCAGGTGCCGTTTTCCATCTGCGACGCCACCACGCTTACCGAAGCGGGCTATGTGGGAGATGATGTGGAAAATATCCTGCTCCGGCTGATTCAGGCCGCAGACGGAGACATTGCCCGGGCGGAAACCGGTATTATTTACATTGACGAAATTGATAAAATCGCCCGTAAAACGGAAAATGTTTCCATTACGAGGGATGTTTCCGGAGAGGGTGTCCAGCAGGCGTTGTTGAAGATTATCGAAGGCACCGTGGCCAGCGTTCCGCCCAACGGCGGACGCAAACACCCCAATCAGGAGTGTATCAAGATAAACACCAGCAACATTCTTTTTATCTGCGGCGGAGCTTTCATCGGCCTGGATAAGATCATTCAGCGGCGCACCGGCAAACAGGTGCTCGGCTTCAAGCAGCTGGTGGATGAGGACGAAATCGAAAATCGCAAACAGGCTCAGACCGTGCAGGATAATCCGCTGGAACATTGCCAGGCGGAAGATTTGATCAAATTCGGTCTTATTCCGGAATTCGTCGGCCGCCTGCCGGTGATTGCCAACCTGAAACCGCTGACCGGTGAAGATCTGGTGCGCATCCTGAGTGAACCCAAAAATGCCCTGGTGCGGCAGTATCAGCGGCTGCTGGCAATGGAAGGTATTGATTTGAAGTTCACTCCCGGTGCTCTCAAAGAGCTTGCCGCCCTGGCGGTGGAACGCGGCACCGGAGCCCGCGGACTGCGGGCAATACTTGAAGACCTGATGCTTGAAGTAATGTATACCGCGCCGTCAACTCCTGATATAACCCGGTGCACCATTGATGAACAAGTGGTCCGCAAAGAAAAAAAGGCAATATTGAAATAAAATCTTCCAGTATTTTGCCTGGGTCAGAATAAAAGGAAACTGACAATGGAAGAAAAACAGCAGACAAAAACTCAAGTGCTTCCAGAAGCGGAGTACATTGATGAAAAAATTGATCTTGCCAAAGCGGAAAAACTTTTTTCCATGCTGGCGGTAAAGCCTCAGGACCGGTACCGTTTTATCCGCAGTATCGGTTTCGGGGGTATGAAAGGCGTACTTCTGGTTTTTGACCGGGATACTCAGCGGGAAGTGGCAATGGCTATCATGCCGGACTTCCGGGAACGGCCTATGGTTGACCGGCTACGCTTTGTCCACGAAGCACACCTGACCGCATCGCTGGAACACCCCAATATTGTTCCGGTGCACGATATCGGTCTGGATAAAAACGGTTCGCCGTTTTTCACTATGAAGTGTCTGAGGGGACAGGCCCTTTCCAGCGTGCTGCATAAACTACGGCGCGAAGATGAAGAAACGGTTAAACGTTATACCTTGAGAGAACGTCTGGATATCTTTATCCGGGTGTGCAAGGCTATTAATTTTGCCCACTCCAAAAATGTACTCCACCTGGATCTCAAGCCGGATAACATTCACCTGGGAAATTTTGAGGAAGTTATTGTTCTGGACTGGGGACTGGCCCGGCAGAAGGATTTCACCCCGGACTGGACCGGAAAAGCCTGCGGCACCCCCGGCTTCATGGCTCCGGAGCAGACCGGAAATAACGGAGCGGTGGACGAACGTACCGATATTTACGCGCTGGGAGCAATTTTATACACCTTGCTGACACTGCAAGCACCCATGGCTGGACGTCCGGTGGATGAAATCGTGGAAGCCACCCGGACCGGGAAAATCCCACCGCCGGAGGAACTGGAGCCGGGAGTTCCGGCGGCATTGTCCGCCGTGTGCCGCAAAGCCATGGCTCCAAAACCGGAAGACCGGTACTCAGATGTATCAGCACTCCGGGATGATGTGCTGGCATTTATGAACGGCTACGCCCCGGTGGCGGAAAAAGCATCCTGGGTGAAACGCATCGGATTATTTCTGCTGCGCCACTTCTGGGAAAGTTTATTGACGCTGACTGCGGTACTGGCGTTGATTTTAGCTTCAATTCTGATGAAAAGCAATTGATATTGAAAATATTTTTATTTAACATACTAAAAGGCAGAAAAGAAAGGAGAAAACCATTATGGCCCAGTACAGTTTTTCTCCGGACTTCGGAAAACTCAGCGTTAATCCGGATCTGTTGAAAAATTCCCTTTCCGCCGGCAACCTTTCAGTGACGGCATTGGAAAAAAATCCGCTTACCCGCGCCCCCATCGGCCCGGATATCGGCCCGGATCCGCGCAATGCCAACTGCCGTTTTTTATTGCCGAAAATACCGACTCAGGAGGCAATCAACGGAGTCAGATTTGACTTCAACCACGGTTACCGGGTGTATTTTCCCAAAGGTACCGATTACATTTTGCGGGTTTCCGACAATCGCAGCGGACTGGAACTTCTGCGCCGCCGCTTCACCGGAGAAACCGGATTTGTCGGTGAACAGAAATATTTTATCGATTACAAACTGGAACTGCTGGATCCGGAAACCGGAGAGTGTCTTTTTGTTCACGACTTCAACCCACGGGACAAACGGGTGAACATCATTATCCCGGACGGCGGACTGGGAGACAATATTGCCTGGCTGCCCTACCCCGAGGAATACCGGAAGAAATTCGGAGCCAAGGTATATTGCGCTGCCGGAGAATGGCTGGGACGGCTGGTGGGCGATCTGTATCCGAAAGTAAAATTCATCCGTTTTGATCAGATGAAACTGGAAGATGACGCCTATGCCAGTTATTTCTGCGCCATTTTCCGTCCGGACCGGGAGCAGTGGCGTCCGATCGAACACCAGTATCTGGGGATGCAGCGTTCTATCGCCTCCATTATCGGGGTGGATATGAAGGAGGTCATGCCACGGCTCCATCTAAAAGCCTCCAGGAAAATAAAAGAGCCTTATGTCTGTATTTCGGTTCAGGCCACCAATCCATGCAAATACTGGAATTACCCCGGCGGCTGGGACGAAATTATCGAACACCTCAACTCCATTGGATACCGGGTGCTGTGCATTGACCGGGATAAGGAACTGGTTCACAAGGGGAAAACCTATCGTAAACCGGAAAAAGCCGAAGATTTCACCGGAGTAAAACCGATTCAGGAACGGATTGATTTACTGGTGCATGCTGATTTTTTCATCGGGCTGCCCAGCGGACTGTCCTGGCTGGCGTGGGGGTGCAGAATTCCGGTGGTGATGATCTCCGGATTTACCATGGATCCATGCGAATTTTACACCCCCTACCGGGCGACCAATTACATGGTCTGCCACGGCTGCTGGAATGACACTCATATCTTTTTTGACGGCACCATGCCGGAATGGTGTCCGCGTCATCTGGGTACTCCGCGGCAGTTTGAGTGCACCCGCATGATCACGCCCAAACTGGTGAAAGGGGTGATTGAACAGGTTCCGGCATATCAGAAACAATTAAAAAAAGCAAAGAAGGATAAAAGCAGATAATGCCGGTACCGGAAAATTTTTCTCTGCTGATAAAACCGGCATCATGGCAGTGCAATCTGCGCTGTAAATACTGTTTTTATCTCAAAAAAAAGGAACTTTTCAACACCCCGGCTCCAGCGATGAACGATACCACGCTGGAAAATATGATCCGCGCCTGCTGTTCACTGGAAAATCTGCGGATTTTCAATTTTGCCTGGCAGGGCGGAGAACCGGCAGTTATGGGGCTGGACTTTTACCGCCGGGCAGTGGAACTGCAGGAAAAATATGTGCCCAAGGGTTGTTCTATCGGCAACGGTTTTCAAACCAACGGCACGCTGTTGAATGAGGACTGGGCGAAATTTTTCCGGAAATACAATTTTCTGCTGGGTGTAAGCATTGACGGCCCGGCGCGGTTTCATGACGCCAACCGCCTGACGGCGGCGGGCAAAGGCAGTTTCGACCGGGTGAATGAAGTAATAAAAATACTTCAGCGGCAAAAGGTGGAATTCAATGCCATGGTGCTGGTAAATGCCGTGAATGTAAGACATCCGCTGGAAATATATGAATTTCTGCTGAAGAAAAAAATCTTTTTTCATCAGTATATTGAATGTGTTGAATTTGATGTTGCCGGCAATTTGCGTGACGTTTCGGTGACCGGAGAAAGGTGGGGTGAATTTCTCTGCCGGCTGTTTGACCGCTGGTATGAAGGTGATGTCAGAAAGGTGTCTGTACGGCTGTTTGATTCAATACTTCACCGGATGGTGCTGGGGAGGGCAAACTGCTGTTCCATGGGGCCGGACTGCCGGAACTATATGGTGGTGGAACATGACGGGAGTGTCTATCCCTGTGACTTTAACGTGCTGGAAAAATGGAAACTCGGCAATGTGAATTATCAGGGTTTTGCGGAGATGGCGGAAAATCCGTTATACCGGGATTTCGGGCTTCAGAAACAGCTGCGTCCCGCCGCCTGCCGGAGCTGCCCGTATCTGGAGCTCTGCCAGGGATGTTGTCCGAAAAACCGGCTTCCAGGCAGTGGAAGCAGTGTGTTGTGCAAAGGCTGGAAAATGTTTTTTGATCACACGCTGGATCGTTTTGTTTATCTGGCGGATGAAATAAGACGCGAAAGAATGATTTAGAAGAATTTAAGGTAATTACACTTTTTTTACTGCGCCGCTGCCGTAACGGGCTGCGGCGGCATGAAATCAGGAGGCATATAATTATGAAAGTAATCAATTTCCGTGATGCGGACTTTGCCGCTGAACTGAAAAAACTTTATAATCGCAATGGTTTTCCGGAGGCGACGGCAGAGGCGGCGGCCCGGATCTTCACTGATGTAAAAAAACGCGGCAATGCCGCGGTAATTGAATATGCCGCCAAATTCGACAAAGTTTCACTCACCCCCGGCACGTTCCGGGTGACGGAGGCGGAAATTGAAGAGGCGGAAGAAGACGTCAGCGAGGAAAACAAGGAGGCTATCCGTTTTGCTTTTGCCAACATCGTGGATTTTGCCCGCCGCCGGATCCCGCAGGATTGGCAGTACTCACCGCGTGAAGGAGTGACACTGGGAGAAAAATTTGTTCCCATTGACCGGGTGGGAGTGTATATTCCCGGAGGTACGGCACCTCTGGTTTCCACCGTGCTGCACACTGCGGGCATTGCCAAAGCATCAGAGGTAAAGGAAATTGTCGCAGTAACTCCGCCGCGGCAGAATGGGGAAATTCATCCGGAAACACTTTTTGCCATGAAGACCGCCGGGGTGACGGAGATTTACCGGCTGGGCGGAGTTTACGGCGTGGCCGCCCTCGCCTGCGGTACGTCAACTATAAAGAAGGTGGAAAAGATCGTCGGCCCGGGCAATGCCTATGTTACCGCGGCAAAACGCCTTGCCTACGGGGACTGCGCCATTGATATGGTAGCCGGGCCGTCGGAGATAATGGTTATTGCAGATGCTTCCACTGACATTGCTGCGGTGGCGGCGGATCTGCTCAGCCAGGCGGAGCATGGCAGCGGGTTGGAACAGTCGGTTCTGGTAACTACTGATCCGGAGATGCCGGAAAAGGTTCAAAAGGAAATTGAACGCCAACTGGAAACCCTCTCCCGCCGTGCCATGGTGGAAAAAGTATTGAAAAACGGCACTTTCATGATCGTCTGCGAAAATCTTGAAGCCGCCGCTGAGATTGCCGGAAATTACGCTCCGGAACACTTGGAGATCATGACGGAAAATCCCGCTGCAGTGGCAGCCGGAGTCAAAGCCGCCGGAGCAATTTTCCTGGGACAGTGGACACCGGAATCCATGGGTGATTTCTGTGCCGGACCGTCGCATGTACTGCCTACCGCCGGAAGCGCGAAGTTTTTCAGCGGACTGCGCACGGAGGAATTTTTCCGCCGCAGCAGCATTGTAGAATACTCCAGCGAAGCACTGAAAAGAGAGAACAAGTACATCGAGGCCTTCGGCAGAATGGAAGGTCTTGACGCCCACGGCCGCGCCGGGACAATGCGGCTGAAAAAGGATTGACCGGAAATTTGCCGCCGCATGTCAAAGACGCAGGGCGGCGGAAAATTTTCTGCCGGCTCTGCCGGGCCGTGATGATGCAGGAGAAAAATTGAAACTGATTTAATAAATTTATAACCGTTTTATTCTGCCCGGCGGACTTTAGTTCCGACCGGGTTTCGCGGTATTTTTTACCGGAAATGTTTTTTCTTTTATCTCCTGTTTTGATTTTTCCGGACAGGCAACTGGATTATCAAAGAGGAATGTTATTTCAAATGCGCCCACGTCAACCGAAAAGATACCGTAGATAAACGATTATCTTTCAGGCTGAAAAAACTTTATTAAAAGAGTTAAAAAGGCCTTTCCCGGCAGGGGAGCATATCTTGAAGAGAGATGGATTTATTTTGTTTTTTCACCTGTTTCAGGGTTGAAATTACCATAACACGGGTTATATTAGCCGGAAAATGAATACGGAAACTGAAAGACTGGGAACTGATCCCATACTGCCTCTCATCACCCGTCTGGCGATTCCAGCAATGGCCGGACTGCTGGTGGGAAATCTTTATGTCATGGTGGACCGGGTGTTTGTCGGCCGCTATGTCGGTGAAATCGGACTGGCGGCAATGACTGCGGTAATGCCGATAACAATGATTGTCTGGGGCATTGCCATACTTATCGGCCGCGGCAGTCAGGTGCTTTATTCCATTGCCCTGGGCCAGGGGCGGATTAAACGGGTCCGCCAGATCTTCGGTCAGAACATCGCTCTGGCACTTACTGCGGCGGCAATTATTACTGTATTCGGGCTGACCTATCTGGATGAAATTCTTTTCTTTTTCGGTCTGACGGAAAATGCGCTTGAGGCGGGGAGAGCATATCTTTCAGTCTCATTATACGGGACTGTATTCGTTATGATCGGCTTTCAGAATAACTTCATCCGCGCCGAAGGGTATTCCACGCTGGCAATGTTCACCCAGATTATCGGGGCGGTTATCAATGTAGTTCTGGACTGGCTTTTTGTTGCCAAACTGGGAAAAAGCATTGCCGGGGCGGCCTGGGCCACCATTATTGCCCAGGGGTGTTCCGCGGCGTGGGTTACCAGCTTTTTCCTGTCCGGCAAATCAATCTCCAAAATAGACTGGCGTTATATCCGGTTTTACTCCATCAAGCGGGTAGGCAAAACTCTTTACAACGGGATATCACCCTGCGCTATAGGGTTATCCGGCAGTCTGATCTGGACGGTGCAGAACCGGATGCTTGCGCTTCATGGCGGGGCATTGGCACTTGCGGCGTTCGGTGTGATCTTGACGGTTTCACAATTTCTCTTCACTCCGGTATTCGGCATCTGCATGGGTATGCAGCCGGTAACCGGATTTAATTTCGGGGCGGAAAAATACGGCCGGGTACTCAAGGCGTTTAAGGTTTCCTGTATTCTCGGTGCGGTCATCGGATTGCCGACCTGGATACTGGTGATGCTTTTTCCTTATCACACCATGTCTATATTTGTAGGCAATCATCCGGAACTGATCGATTTAGGCGGTCGCTCAATGCGTTACTATATTATGCTGGCTCCGCTGGGGGCGGGAATAACTATTTTTGTTTCCCAGTATTTTCAATCAGTCAGCAAGCCGCTGCTGGCACTTACCATCGGGCTCTGCCGGCAAATGCTTTTTGAACTTCCGCTGGCCTTGATACTGCCTAATTTCTTTGGCTACAACGGGGTGGTTTTCGCCGCTCCGGCGGGAGACTGCATTGCTTCAGTGCTGGCATTTCTGCTGATGCGCAAAGAAATCGGGCACTTAGTGAAACTTATCCAGGAAAAATGCAGTAAAATACCGGATAAAACTTCTCCGTCTGCCGGGATTGCTGACTGCATCCAGTAAAAAATAATTCTTCATTGCCGTTTTTTATTTGCATTTGAATTTTTCGGTGCTATCTTCTAATATCAGAACGCCGCTGGGCGTGCGTATGAAAATTCCGGTGCGGCGGCTGGCAGAGTGACTGCCTCGGTGAGCAAAATCTGATTTCATCCGGATTTATCACCGGGCGGTTTTTTCAGTTTGCGCGGCGTTATACCGGGCAACTTCAAGCCGGACAAGGGGGAAATATCAAGGGAGTCAAAATCAAAGAACAGCCGAAACTGAAATCTGGATTTATCAAAGCAGTTGGCAGGGATGAAGCGGTGGAAAACCGGAAATATCAAGA
>CASECL010000190.1 GCA_949286445.1 uncultured bacterium
GATTTTGTAAAACACTTGCCTCCGGAGAAAAAATGCCGTCTTCTCTCCGGAAAATCACTGTTTTATTCTGCTGTTTTCATCTCTTCACGCAAAGCCGCTTCTTTGGTTCTGGCATCAGTATAACGCTTGCTCAGGGCCTTCATTTCTTCATTGTCCCCGGCAGCCATAAGTTCAGCAGCCTTGTCAAATTTTTTGAAGTGAAGTTCCCGGTCAGCCATCATCAGAGGACGTCCTTCGCCAGCCCACAGAGAAAATTTATTTGCCTTGGCGAACTTATCTAATTCAATATCCGCCAGACGGTCTTCCTGAATAAGAGCTCTGTCTTCCGGTGAAGCTTCAAGAGCAGCACGGGCTTTGCGGCATCGATCTGCAACCGCTGCACCGCCTTCCATCTTGGCAATGCTGTTAAGATAATATTCGCGAATTTTTTTCTCTGCTTCTTTTTTACTGTTATAAAGTTCTGTATATTCCGGATTTTTCAGCAAAACATCTTTTTCATAAGCAACAAAGGCCTTGTTATAAGGAAATCCCCAGTAAACTTTGCTTAATGCCGAAATTTCAGCATTTATTTCTTTTTTTGTCCGGGCAAAAACCGATACGCCGAGCAGCATCGCTATCGCGACAAAAAACATTTTCTTCATCTCATTCTCTCCTTTCAGTTCATGATTTTCTCCAAATCAGATGATTCGGACACTTTTAGTTGAACTTTACCACCCGGTTCACCGTCATACGACGAACAGTAAGAGAAACCTTACTTTTGCCGGACAGAAGTTTTTTCAATTCTTCCACATTCCTGACCGCTACCCCATCGACATCAAGAATTATTTCGTAGGGACGCAATCCGGCTACTGAAGCCCTGCTGCCTGGAGCCACACGGCTGACGATAACCCCGGGATCATCCGGTTTCATCCGGAAATATTCTCTCACTTCAAAAGTAGCATTTGCGGCAGAGAAACCAAAATCCGAAGCATTGTAGCGTTCTGCCGTGCCAAAATGCAGCGGCATAGCCCCCAAAGTCAACTCTTTTTCCTCAAATTTCCCATCTGAAATCACCCCAAGAGTAATCTTTTTCCCCACTCCGATCCGTGACAACTGCGTATTAAGTGAATTCATTACGTTTGGCCATGGCGTGGGGATCATTTCAAAATACTGTTCCGGTATCTTGTCGTATTCTTTCCACGGGAACTGCATGCCCAAATCATTACTATCTATCTCATAGGACGCCAATTCTATATTCTGTCCATTGGCATAACGGTAATACAGCAGGATGTCCCCCTCCTTCAAACCGGCCGAGGCAGCAGGAGAATTTTCTCTCACCCGGGTAATCAGCCCGCCCTTTTCCCCGTCATCTGTCAACGCAGAAACATTTTTATTTCTGGCCAGTTCTGAATTAAGTTCCTGCAATTCAACTCCGAGCCAAGCCGACTGAGCCAAGCGATCCTTGCCTTTGCGCGGGATATTATCGGGATCAAACGGTGACGCAGAGGAAAAAATATCCGCCAACGCCCCACCGTCCAGCAATTTGGTATCGTTGCCGTAAGAATTCACCATCCCCTGCCGTGACAATGGAAACAGCAGTAATTTCATGTCATTGGAAAAAAGCAGATCCTTCCCTGTTGAAAAATTCTCCAAAAGAGGAACGATACGGTTGCCATAGGATTTCTGAAATTTTTCAACCCGGCCCGGACGAATTGTAACATCAATTTTCCCATCCATGTTGCGTATTGCCGTCATATTCACCGGCTGTTCAAACATCCCGGCCATTTTTCCGCGGAAAAACTCTATTCCCTTACCGGATATTTTTTTCTCCGGCATCACCACTATAGCACCCCAATCCTTCAATGAACCGACAAATTCTGCCGCAATCCGGTTCCCGTCCGGCAGCGTAAGCACAATATTTTCCAGTCGTCCAGTCTGTTCCGGAGAGAATTTCGCTCTCACCAGCACCCGGCCGTCCGGCAACAACATTCCTATGGCATAAAATTCATTTTTGTCGCTTTCAGACATTTGAGAGTGGCGAAGCATCATCCGGTTTCCCCGGTTTTCCGGCGGGCTTAACACTATGGATACCGGGAAAAAATTTTCAATAATAAATTTCTTTTTTTCTTCCAGCGTTCTGTCACGTTCTGCCGCGGAAATCATTTTCCATTTCTCCGGACTGTCCAGCCGTCTGTCCCGCAATGCCAGATAACGGCGGAAGCCCAAAGTTACCGCATTACCATCGGAGTCGCAGATAACCGTGTTTTCCGGTGAATAATGATACCTGACATTTCCAGCCAGATTAACCACGGAGTGATCCCCCCGATAAGGAACAACTCCGGCGAAAGGAATCCCGTAATCATCCGTCACAAAAAAGTGATATAATTTACCATCTTTTTTCCCATTGAACTCAATCTTTGACAGTTTCGCTTCCGGGTCGTTAATACTCAAAGCTATCGCCATCCGTTCCGGATAATATGATTGGATTACGGCCGGATAAACTTTTCCATTCTGACGCACTTCGATGCGTTCGATCCATTCCGGAATCAAATTTAAATCGGTGGTAATCACCTTCCGGTCTCCTACCGCAAATCCGGGAATTGAAACAGCGTTTTTTCCTTCAATAACGCCAGATACTCTATCATAATGATAGTTATTACAATTCGGGCAGAAATACTTTATTGAGAAGTTCGGAGACTTACCATATTTATCCAGCCGGAAATAGTAATCCACCTGACATACCGCAGGGGAATTTTTTTTCAACAGCCTTTCACTCAGCTCTTGATCCACCTCAGCACTATCATTGGCAGCTGCCGCTTCCGCCGCCATAAATCCCGAAAAAAACACCATAAGAATAGCAAAGAAAAATTTCTTCATTCTCTTTTACTCCTTACTGTAATCGGTGGAATAATTCAATACCAGAGTATTATTTCTGCCATTTCTGGATACAACAATTTCGATCCGGGTACTCTTATTCAGATTTTTTATTGCCCGATCGTAAATTTTTTTCACCTCTTCCAGTTTTTTGACTTTTTCCCCTCCGATGGATAATATCAGATCATTTTTTTCCATACCCGCCCTCACAGCATTGCCGAAGTAGTCAATCCCGAAAACAAAAACCCCGCCCTCCGGAGCGTAGAAGAACAAATCCGGATTGTCAAAACGATTGACCGATTTAGCGGAAAATCCCCAACGCGGCAATGCCAGCTCTCCGCCCTCCACCCGGCCTTTTTCCACTGGAACAATGGAAATGGAAATCTCTTTCCCATTCCGGATAACTTTGAAATCCGCTTTTTTGCCAAATTCCAACAGCCCGAGTTTCCTTTTGATATCCGGCAAATCCTCCTGATTAAGTGCGGTAATCTTCACCCCATTGCATTCTACAATCCGGTCTTTTGGCAAAAATCCGCCCTTACGCGCCGGGCTCTCCGGGTCGGTTCCGGAAACAATCACTCCGCTGTCACCGTCAAAATAGGTATCGGTGTCGAAATCACGCAACGGCTGTAATTGAAACCCGCACCATGTCCAGTTGGCTCTGCCATATTTCCTCAACCGGTCAAGTACTTCAATGATAACATAAGAAGGTATGGTAAATCCTATTGTCCCCCCCTGCATAACACCGAGAGTATTTATTCCGACCACCCTTCCGCTGGTATCAATCAGCGGTCCGCCTGAATTTCCTGGAGAGATGGAGGCATCTATCTGGTACCACAAATTGTAATTGCCGTTTACCGGCAGATAGCGTCTGGCGCAGGATATGATTCCGATGGAAACGGAACGGGTCAATCCCCATGGTGCCCCCAGGGCCATAACAAAGTCTCCCTCACGGACGTGTTCAGGATAAAGTTCCGCCACCGGAAGTTTATGTTTTTCAGGAAGTTTCTTCAACCGCAGAAGTGCAATATCAAGATCCTTGTCCGCTCCGACGATTTCTGCCTCTGAGGCAAAACTATCATATAACATGCAACGCACGGATTTGGCTTTATCCACCACATGATAATTGGTCAGGATTTCGCCGTTTCCGCTTATCAGCACTCCGCTTCCGGAAACTGAATTGGCGGCGTCACGACCGTTTTCCAAATTGGAGCAAACCGACCTTATATAAACCAGCGATGGAAAAACTTTTTCCCCCGCCCGGCGGACAACGCGGCGGATATCTGAACCGTAACGGCCCTCAAAATCCTCTATTGCCGCATCATCTGCGGTTGCCGGATCTTCCGTCGCTTCGCTGCAATCTTCTTCCCGGACCTGATATTTATTCTGTACCGGAACACCATTCCATCCCAGCCAGAACATATACCCCAGAACCGTTATCAGCAAAAGCTGCAGAATCCATCTCATTATTATTCCACTCCCTTTCCGGTTATTTAATCTTTGTCATTATCAATTATCCGGCAAATATGGCAATGGCGGCAATCCAGCCCCTGAGGCGGAATATAACGCTCATGATTTTTCACCGCGCGCCGGTAATTAAGATAATTCATACCGGCAAGCAGCACACCGACAATTATGAACGCCCCGGGAGCACTCGCAGGAAGCAGAAAATCGGTCGTCCAGGCAGTAACCACTTTCACATCAAACAAAGATCCGGTACTGAGAAACTCTCTGATCATACCGAGGAAAGTCAGTACCAGAGTAAACCCGATCCCCATGCCGAGACCGTCCATAGCGGAACTTAAAACGCCGTTTTTGGACGCAAATGCTTCCGCCCGTCCCAGTACGATGCAGTTGACCACAATCAGGGGGATGAATATTCCCAGTGCATTATACAGCGACTCGGGAGCGTATGAACGCATCAGAAGTTCGATAATGGTTACAAATGTTGCAATCACAATAATGTAAACCGGAATACGGATTTTTTTCGGCACAATTCCGGCAATCAGTGAAATAACCACGTTGCTGCCGAATAACACAAAGGTGGTGGCCAATCCCATTCCCATTCCGTTAAGCGAACTGCTGGTTACCGCCAGTGTGGGACAGGTGCCCAGAAGAAGCACCAGCACCGGGTTTTCTTTCCAAAGTCCTTTGGTAAACTCTTTGAATACACTCATTTTTTATCCTCCAGCAATTTGGCCCGGTTCGCCTCAAAGGTTTTTACCGATTTTTCGGCCAGGCGCGCCACCGCACGGCTGGTGATGGTGGCTCCGGTCATGTAAATCATGTCTCCGCCATCCTTTTTCACCAGCCAGGGCGAAGTAAGACTGTCCTCTTCAGATCTCTTCTTGCCGGCGTAAGCCGCGGTAAGCCCTTTGAACTGGTCCAGGTAAACATTGCCCGGAATACCTGAATCCGACGGTTTGAATACATTGAAAATAGTTTTCTGCTCTTTTCTCTGGCAGACATTGGATCCCAGTCCGGGGGTTTCATTCTGCCTGGTAATAAGCATAAGGTTGATACTTCCATCCGGAAGTATTCCGCAGAGAGAGGCTATTTCACCGGAATATCCGTTCATATCGGAGGTTTCCACCGCCACTCCGGTAACTTTGCCGTTTTTGCGGCCGATGAAGAATTTCACCGGGCTGCCGTCTTCTGCGGTAACTTCCAGCACATCATTGCCGATATCGTTATCAAATTCAGGCAGCACCTGACGCAATGCGGTGTTGAGAGATTTTTTCTGAGCCTCGGCAATCGGTTTGGCTGTCAGCAGATTGGCGGCGGACAGGGCCGCGGCGGCCAGCAGTCCCACGGCAGCGAGAAATGCCCCCAGATACCAGGCTTTCTCGGTATTTTTCATTTCTTTCAATTTATTCAGCATGACTTCTTTTCCTCTTTCCGGCGCGCTTTTACATAGCCGAACGGACGCTTGGCGCAGAAGCGGTCGATCAGCGGAACCAGTGAATTCATCAGCAGAATGGCAAAGCTCACTCCTTCCGGATAATTACCGAATATTCTTATGCAGGAAGTTATAACTCCGCATCCGATACCGAAGACGACACACCCCATTGAGGTCATCGGACTGGTAACCATATCGGTTGCCATGAATATCGCTCCCAGCAGCAGACCGCCGGTGAAAACATGAAACATCGGCGACGGAGTATATCCGGGGGCAAAATAACGTATTATGCCGGTAAGCACCACTACTGTACCGATATAAAATATTGGAATTCTCCAGTTGATCAGCCTCCAGTAAAGCAGCAAAAGTCCGCCGAGAATAAGAGCTATTCCTGAAGTTTCACCGAGGCATCCGGGCTTATCGCCATATATGAAACAAGTCCACATCTGCACATTATCCTGCCGGCTGGTACGATCTGCTGCCAGATGCCCTTTCCCGGGGATTTTCTCCATTGTGCTGACAATGCTCAGCGGTGTGGAACAGGTTATTCCGTCAAAACTCTTTTTGGCAAGGCCTTTCTCCAGGTCTTCCGGGCTGAAAAACTCAAAAGTATAGGAGAAATTTTCCTCATTCATAAACCGGGTCGGCACCCAGGTTGTCATAATTCCGGGGAATGCCAGCAGCAATGCCACCCGCGCCACCAGAGCCGGATTAAACGGATTGTGTCCCAGTCCGCCGAAGAACTGTTTGGCAATCCAGATGGCGATGAAACTTCCGATCAGGCAGATCCAGAGCGGAACTCCGGCTGAGAGGTTCATTCCCAGCAGCATTCCGGTAACCAGCGCACTGCAGTCCTTCAGTGTCCGCCATACCGGTTTTTTCACCAGCAGGCACCACAGAGCCTCTGCCAGCACGCAGCCGCCCATGCAGCTTAAAGTAACCCACAACGCCCGCCAGCCAAAATAGTAAATACCAGCCACCAGACCGGGAGTCAGAGCGATCATTACTTTAAGCATGATCTCTGTTATGCCCGTCTTGTCATGTATGTGCGGCGAAACACTTACCAGCAAAGCATTTGCGTCCGGCATTGAAATTGTTTTTTCCGTTTCCGACATATCTTATTTTCCTTTGTTTTTCCGAAGTTCAGCTTTGCCGCGCCGGATGTGCTGAACCAGCGGACGTTCCGCCGGGCAGACATAAGCGCAACTGCCGCATTCCATACAATCAGCAATGTGATTTTGAGCGGCGAGATCATACTTTCCACTCTCCACCGCGCTGGCGAGAATGGAGGGAATCAAATTCATGGGGCAGACTTTAACACACTTGCCACACCGCAGACACCCGGCGGAAGTATATTGGCAAATTCCTTTCAACGGGAAAAGCAGCACTCCTGAACTGTTTTTAGACAATGCCACCTCCGGAGAATGCAGCGCAAACCCCATCATCGGCCCGCCCAGTACGATTTTACCGGTTTTGCATTTTTCCCCGCCTGCCCACTCAATGAGTTTAGCAACCGGAGTACCGATCCTGACCAGGTAATTACCCGGATGGGCAACCGCTTCACCGCTTACCGTAGTTATCCGCTCAATCAGGGGTTTTCCCTCGCAAACCGCATCAGCGATTGCCGCCGCACTGCCGGCATTCTGAACCACGCAGCCGGTTTCCATGGGAAGTCCGCCAGCCGGAACTTTTCTGCCGGTCAAAGCATAAATCAGCTGTTTTTCCGCCCCCTGCGGATAACGGACTCTTAATTTAACCACCTTGATACCGTATTCAGCGGCCTTTTCATTCAGTTTGGCAATCGCGTCTTTCTTATTGCTCTCAACGCCGATAAGCATATTTTTCACGCCCAGTATCCGGCCGCAGATGGCGGTACCGATCAGAACCTTTTCCGGATTTTCCAGCATCAGACGGTGATCGGCGCAAAGATAAGGTTCACACTCGGCACCATTGATAATCAATGTATCTATCTTCTTTTCCGGCGGCGGAGATAATTTAACATGCGACGGGAACGCCGCCCCGCCCATACCCACAATACCGCAGGCTCTCACCCGTTCCAGCAGAACTTTCGGATCAGCAGTGCGCCAGTCCAGCGCAGGAAGAAGTTCGCCCCATTCGTCTTTTCCGTCGGCAATGATCTCCAGAGCCGGGGTAAGCGTGCCGTTAGCTCCGGGAATATTTTTTACCGCGCCGATTTTGCCGCTGGTAGGAGCGTGCAGATTGGCGGAAACAAAACCGTCCGCCCCGGCAACAAGCTGTCCCTTTTTTACCTCATCACCGGTCTTCACGATCAATTTGGGCATTTTACCCACATTCTGGGAGAGATAAAGCACATATTTTTCCAGCAGCGGTGCCGGCTTGACCGCCTCGGAAGCAGCAAGATTTTTGCCGTCAAAACGGGGATGGATGCCGCCGGAAAATGAAAATACCTTGAATTTACCAAAACTCATTTTGTCACACCATCTCTTTCAGCGTATTCCTTTTCCAGATGCCCCTGACGGGTGCGCAGACAGCCGGAAGGACAATTTGATTTTTCCACCACATCGCTTCCCGGAAGTTCCGCCGCATTATAATCCACTGAGGCACAGAAACCATTAAATACAAATTTCCCCTCTGCCGCCTTGCCGCACTTACGGCAGCCGATACAGCCGCTGGCACAATAGGCTTTCTTCTCCACGCCCTTTGCCGGGGAAGAGCAGTAAACATTCACTTCTGCATTTGCCGGCACCAGTTTGATCAGATGCCGTGGGCAGACATCAACGCATTTGCCGCATCCGACACAAAGTTCACTGTGCACCACCGCCAGAGAGTTGACCATTTCAATCGCTCCGAAAGGACACGCCCGGGCACAGCTGGAAAATCCCAGACACCCGTAGGCGCAGTTTTTCGGTCCACCCGCCACCAATGAAGCGGATACGCAGTCATTGACTCCATTGTAAAGCACCTTTTCCCGGGTGGAGGCGTCATCTCCGGAACAAAGCACCACTGCCACTTTGCTTTCCACTTCACCAGCTTCAATTCCCAACGCCCTGGCAATAGCGGAAACCGTTTCTCTTGACGAAACCGGGCAGCCGCCGGGAGGAAGTTCCCCTGCCACCACCGCTTTGGCAAAATCTGCGCAGCCGGCTTTCCCGCAACCGCCGCAGTTTGCATTGGGAAGCAGTTCGGTCACCAGTTCCACCCGCGCGTCAGACTCCACCCGGAAATACCGGGCAAATATTCCAATGACCGCTCCCAGCACCGCGCCGAAAACCGCCATCAGTATCACTGCTGTCAATACCATGCTCATATTTTATCTACTCCATCCTTGTCCTGCCTGATTTTTCAGCAAAAACCGGCAAAACCGGAAAAAGCCATCGCCAGTATCCCGGCGGTTATCAATGCTATTGAAGTACCCTGCAGAAAACGCGGCACCTCCGACAACTCCAGCCGTTCCCGGAGCGAGGCAAACAGCAACAGTGCCAGCGCGAAACCAACCCCGGAGAAAAATCCGAACAAGGTGGAATCCAGCACCGAACGTTCCGCTTTGGCATTCAAGGTCGCCGCCCCCATCACCGCGCAGTTGGTGGTAATAAGCGGCAGATAAATTCCCAGAGCCTTGTAGAGCGCGGGACTTACTTTCTGCAAAATAATCTCCACCAGCTGCACCAGTGCCGCAATCACCAGAATAAATACCAGAATTTGCAGAAAATCCAGCCGTATTTCTTTCCCCCCGATATTGAAGCGCAGCAGATAACGCTGCACCGCCGCCGTACAGCAGGATGCCAGAGTCATCACAAAAATCACCGCTCCTGACATTCCCATCGCGGTTCCCAGCCGCTTGGACACCCCCAGAAACGGGCAGATGCCGAGAAAACGGGACAGTACAAAGTTATAAACCAGCACTGACCCCACGGCAAGTTCCAGGTACTTCATTTGTTTTTTTATCTCCTTTTCAAATTATAAATAAATATGATTTGCCTGTATTATATTTTCCCGATATATTATACCGGAATAAACGCAATTTTACAACCTTGGTACTTTATTATTACTTAAATTCCGCCCTTTCTCCCGCTCCCTGTCTTAAAGTATATTTAGAAATTTAATCCTGTTTCAGCAATTTTTCAAGTTCTTCCGCCGTTTTTTCCGGCACAGAAAGTTTTATTCTGGGGCACTGCTCTCTCAAAACGCCGAGCAGTACAGGCCAGTTTTTCACATCAGATGCGGAAATTTTTTCAGCCACTGCCCGGGCTGTGAATTCAGCACATTTTCCGTAATCGCCCAATCCTGCCCAGGCCAAAGCAGAGATAAGTGAACTTATTTTGTCAGACTTGACTTTTTTAAGTTCCTCCAATGCACCCTGATTCATTTTGCCGGCCACCAGTGCGGCGGCCAAACGCTTTTTCCACTGGTCGGAGTCATCGTCTTCCGCGGTCAACTGCCGGTAATACCAGATTGAATTATCCACCGAAGCACTCTTTTCCGCTTCCATGGCGGCAGAAGAAAGAAATTCTATCATGGAACGCTTTTCATCAATCAATTTGCCGAATTTCTTCTCCAGTTCCGGACTGGACAGACTCCCGGAAATTGCTTTGGCCCGGCGGTAATACTCGGCTCCGGCTTTTTCATCTGAAGTACATTGCGCCAGCAAAAGCAGTGTTTCGCCGCTGTCATTTTTCAATTTAAGCGAAGTTTGCAGCTCTTTTTCCGCCCCCTGCCGATCTCCTGAAAGCAGCAGAGCTTTGGCCCGGAGCTGGTGGTAACGGTAATTATTGTCCAGTTTTTTCCCCATACCATCCAGCAGAGACAATGCGTTGCCGCCCTTTCCCAGACCGATTAAGGCGGCGGAAGATTCCAGAATACACTCCGGATTGTCCGGGGCTTTCAAGCGTGCAGCCTGCAGAAGACGGTCAGCCCCGGCGTAATCTTCACGGGATAAAAGAATTTTTCCCAGCCGGTAATTGGCACCGAAATCATCGGGAGTATTTTTCAATATTTCACGGTAATTCCAGATGGCAAGTTCAATATCGCCGTTTTTCAACGCCTTCTCCGCCGCGGCAAATAATCCGTCACGGCTGATGCCGGGCATGGCGGCACCGCTTCCGGAAATGCCGCTTCCAGGTAATGGAGCAAGTTTTCCGGAATCAGCAATTTTGCCGGCTGGAGAAACGGCATTCTGCCCCGATCTTACAATTTCTGCCGCCGCTTTCATATTTTCCAGCTTTTTTTCTGCCTCCGCCAAAAGCTGTGACAATTTGTTTTTTCCATCTGACAGCAACTGGTTGCTTTTTTCCATTTCACGCAATTTTTTGCGCAATGCTTCAGTCTCTCCGGCGGACTTCTGGAAATCAGTCAGCTTCTTTTTCAAGTCAGCCAACTCTTTTTCCTGAGCTGCTTTGCCGGATAAAGTCTTCTGGAGAGCAGCAAAATCCGCCTGGAGTTTTTCCAGTTTTTCTCCGGCATCGGCAAGTTCAAGCAGTTTAATTTTCTGTTTTTTGTATTCCTCACTCTGGGCATCCAGCGCAGACTGGAGCTTGGTCAGATCATCCGAAGCTTTGGCTAAGTCCATTTTAAGCCGGATATTGTCCCCGGTTAATTTCCTATTGTCCTTTGACAGCTGTTCATTTAAACGCTTATCGCCGATACCGATGGCCTCCAGACGTTTTTCCAGACTTGAAGCTTTGATCATCCAGGACTTAACCTCTCCGGAGAGTGTCTCATTAGCTTTCTTCAGCCTGGCGGCTTCCTTTTCCAACTGTCCGGCCGCTTTCAACTTTCCGGCGGCGGCCTCCTGCTGAAGCAAAAGCGACTCCGCCAGCTGTTTGCGGGTATTATCCAGTTTCTGCACCGTCAGCTTCAACTGATGATTTTCCAGATTGGTTTCACGAAGCTGTTTTTTCAAGGCCGCAATATCACGGTCTATTTGGGTTTTCTGTTTATTCAGCTCCAGGTTTTCCCGGCGCAGTTTCTCATTTTCCGCCAGCGGAGCCACCGAGGGATCTTTCAGCCGCTCGGAAATAATTTTGAAGTTATCCCGTTCTGCGGCAAGCTCCTTTTCCAAATCCCCGATCTGCTGTTTCAACTTATTTATTTCCATCAGACCGGAGTTGGCAGTGTCAGTAAAATCTTTGCGGAATTTCCGCAAAGCCTCCAGCTCCTTTTCCCGTTCCGCATCATTTCCGGCGGCTTTCTTCAACTTTATCTCCGCCATATCCAGCTTTTCCGCCAGTTCTTTCAGCGAAGCGGCATCAGCCTGACGGCCTTTCTCCAGCTCTTCGGCACGGCGTTTAACCATCTCATAATTGATTTTAAGGTCAATCAGTTCTTTTTCGCCAATTCCGGCACCGGTTCCCGCAGCGGAACGTTTCTTGAGATCATTATAGCGCATATTCAGCTCGTCGTAACCGGCTTTCAAAAGACGGTATTCTTTCATCAGACTTTCCGTGGCAGCAGCTGATTTACTGCTGGAGGCAAGCTGTTTTTTTACCTCATCAAGCTCATAAAGTGCTTTAAAAAGTCGTTCCTTATACTCTTCCAATTCCGCATCTTTAGTGCCGGAACTGCGCACCGGAGCAGTTGCGGCAACACTTCTGGAAACCGTCTCAGCCGCCCTGCTTCCGGCCGGAAGCAACGCCTCAATCCGGCGGATCTCTGCATCACAGGATTCAATTCTTGAATTAATAAGTTTTATATTCCAGTCCGGACGTGCATTCCGAACCGCGATGTAACACTCCTTTGCCGCCCGGAACGCCGCCAGGGCATCCACATAATGTCCCCGGTCGCGCGCCTGTTCGCCGCGGTCAAAATTTTCATAACCGTTTTTCCAGTCGTTCAACGGTGATGAACCGGTGCTCTCCCCGCCGTAACAGGGCAGCAGCAAAAATAAAATGACTGCCGCTCCTCCGAAATACTTGAATACTCCACTACTTTTCATATTAAATAGTTCTCAATTTTATTTTTGAACTGTTCATCAAGATTTATTTCCAAATGCAGATTGCCGTATTCGTCATATTCTTCACTCAATATTGACCCTTTTGACGCGGCAAATGACCGTAAGTCAAATCGTTCCGGGGGCAGAAGCACGCTGAAACGGCGGCGTCTTTTACCCGCCCGGCGTTTCAATTCCCGGCGCAGTTCATCCAGCCCCTCCCCGGTAGCCGCAGAACAGAATATCGCCCCCGGAAATTGTGCCCGGCAGCGGGCGGAAACAAAAATTTCCCGGTCAGCAGGCAGTTTATCCGTCTTGTTGAACACAATCTGAATATCCTTTTCCTCTGCGCCCAGCTCTGTCAAAACCTCCATGGTAGTATTATAGTGTTCATCCAGCCGCGGGCTGGATACATCCAGCACTAAAAGCAGAAAATCAGCAAATAACGCCTCTTCCAGTGTTGACTTGAATGCCGCCACCAGCGTATGAGGCAGTTTCCGGACAAAACCAACCGTATCTGTAATCAGCAGTTCAGTCCCGTCATCAGAAAAATGCATTTTCCGGGTGGTCGGATCAAGCGTGGCAAAAAGTTTATCCTCCACCAGCACATCAGCTCCGCATAATGCTTTAAGCAGTGAAGATTTACCCACATTGGTATATCCCACCAGCGCGGCCGAAGCCACGGTTGAACGTGCCCTGCTTTTCCGCGCAGTGGCTCGCTGTTTTTTTACCGCTTCCAGCTCTTTATTCAGCTGCTGAATTCTGCGCCGGAGCAATCGCCGGTCGGTTTCAATCTGGGTTTCCCCCTCCCCCCGCATACCGGTTATACCGCCTTTCTGCCGGGAAAGGTGAGTCCATGCCCGGGTCAAACGGGGCAGACTGTACTGCAAACGGGCCAGTTCCACCTGCAGAACCGCCTCCCGGGTGGATGCCCGGTTGGCAAAAATATCCAGTATTATCTCCTCCCGGTCAACTACACACAACCGGGTAAGCCGTTCCCAGTTGCGCTGCTGCGACGGAGATAAACTCACATCAAAGACCAGAGAGTCCGCTTCAATCTCCGCGGCCATGCGGGCGATTTCCTCCGCCTTGCCTGACCCCAGATAATACTGAGCCAGCGGCACACGCACCGGAATCAGCACCC
>CASECL010000191.1 GCA_949286445.1 uncultured bacterium
AAAAGATATTGAGGTTGACAGCAGTAAATCCATTGCCGCATTTTTGAACAGCAGTCATATTGATATTGACGTGCGCTGCGGCATGAGAAATTTGTGTTCCCGCTGCCGGATAACCTTGAAGAAAGGCCGTTTTAAAATCGGAGATGACCGGATTTACGATTGTGATGTCAATGGAGAACTTGAAGTCAATTCATGCATCGCTTTTGCCGTTTCCGACGGGGAAATTCTGGTGCCGCGTGAAAGTATGGCGGTAAAAAAAGCCAAGGTAGCGCAGGATTTTATCTGTGATTTGGATATTTCCGGGATGAAAGGAACTGCTTTGGCCGTAGATATCGGCACCACTACGGTTGCCGCCGCCTTCGTAAAGGACGGTAAGGTGGAAAAAAGTGCCGGAAACAGCAATCTCCAGTTTAAGTACGGCGATAATGTGGCCAGCCGGATAAGTTATGCCCGCGATGAAGCATCACGCCGGGAATTGCAGAAAGCCGCAGTGGATTCAATAAATGTGCTGATCCGTGAAATGGGGTTGGAAAATGCGAAACCTGATGTTGTCGCAGTGGCTGGCAATACAGTAATGACCCATTTGTTTTTTGCCTATGATGTGGAAAGCATAGGGGTTCTGCCGTTTACCCCGCTGTACCGCAAATTTCCGGAACACACGGCCGGGGAATTGGGACTGGCACTGGATCCGGAGGTAAAGGTTCTGGCAATACCGGCAATATCCGGATATGTCGGCGGAGATATTACCGCCGGACTTCTGGTAACCGGATTCGGCCGGGAAAAAGATAAAAACGAACTCTTTATCGATGTCGGCACCAATTGCGAAATGGTGCTCCGGCTTAATGGCAGAACTTACTGCACCGCGGCGGCGGCGGGGCCGGCTTTTGAGGGGGCTAATATCTCCTGCGGCGGGCGGGCGGCTCCGGGGGCAATAGATCATCTGACCATTGATGCAGATAAGAAGATAAATTGTCATATATTGGGTGATGAACCTCAAGCGGTTTCGCTGTGCGGTTCTGCAATGGTGGACTTTATCGCAGAGTGCCGGAAGACAGATTTGATGAATGAAATGGGACGGTTTGACCTGGAGGAGTTATCAAAACTTGGATTGCTGCGGAGCGAGGGCAATCTTCACTTCATGCGCGTCTGCGGTGAATTTGCAGTGTCTGAAGCTGATGTGGAGCAGATATTGAAGGCCAAGGCCGCAGTTTATGCCGGTATTATTTCCCTTTTAGAACATTGTTCCGGTCAGCTGTCTGACCTGGATGTGATTTATCTCGGCGGCGGTTTCGCCCGTTTCCTGGATCTGAAACAGGCCGCGGCAATAAAAATGCTGCCGGATTTGCCGGAAAAAATCAAGATCTGCGGCAATACCTCACTGGCCGGAGCCGTCTGGCTGGGGGCGCACCCGGACAAAATGGCGGAATTTGAAAAACTGATTGATGAACCGGAAGATTTGCCGTTGAACTTGATTCCCACTTTTGAAATAAATTATATCGACAGTTTGATGTTGGACTAAAATAAAATATAGGAGTTTACTCAGAGATATGAGCAACCCGGAATGGCTGAAAAACGCAGTTTTTTATGAAATTTATCCTCAGAGTTTCTGTGACTCCAACGGCGACGGCATCGGGGATTTTCCCGGAATGACAAGCAAATTGGATTATGTCAAAAGTTTGGGGTGCAATGCAATCTGGCTCAATCCCTGTTTCGAGTCTCCGTTTCAGGATGCCGGATATGATATAAGCAATTACTATAAGGTTGCTCCGCGTTACGGTACCAATGAGGATCTCAAACACTATATCGATGAGGCGCATGCCCGGGGAATACGGGTGGTGCTGGATCTGGTGGCCGGGCATACCTCCATTGAATGTGACTGGTTCAAGCAGTCATGCAAAGTTGAACGCAACAAGTATTCGGATTACTATATCTGGACCAAAGGATGGGATCGGGCATCAACCAATTACCGCACCATCAATGGCTATTCGGATCGTTCTGGAAATTTTTTGATCAACTTTTTCTATTGCCAGCCGGAGTTGACTTACGGATTTTATGCGGTGGAAGATCCGGAGTGGCAGCTGCCGATGGATCACCCCGAGGTAATGAAGGTGCGTGAAGAATTGCGCAATATAATGAAATTCTATTTGGATATGGGATGTGACGGCTTCCGGGTGGATATGGCCGCCAGTCTGATCCGGGGCGAAAAGCAATACGAAGGGTTGAAAATCCTCTGGCATGATTACCGGACCTGGATGAATGAAAATTATCCCGAGGCGGTACTGATCTCCGAATGGTCCATCCCGGAAAAATCCATTAATGCCGGATTTAATGTGGACTTTCTGGTGCACTTCGGTTTGCCGGGATACACTTCACTTTTCCGTCAGGAGCCGGAGCGGGTTCCCAATTCGCCGTACGCCGGGCAGGGGAAACGGAGTTTCTTTGACCGGGACGGAAAGGGCGATGCGGAACTCTTTGTCAATGAAGTACTGGATCAGCTGGACAAAATGCAGGGCAAGGGATATATGTCCATTCCTACCGGCAACCACGATTTCGGCCGTATCCGCCAGGGACGGACACTGGAAGAACTGAAAGTGGTTTATACTGCCATTTTCACTTTCCCCGGAGTGCCGTTCCTTTACTACGGTGACGAAATCGGTATGGATTATGTTTACGGTTTGAAGAGCAAAGAGGGCGGTTACAACCGTACCGGAGCGCGGACGCCGATGCTTTGGGATGATACGGAAAAGGCGGGATTTTCCACTGCGGATGAAAAGGATTTTTATCTGCCGCTGGGCGAAAAATCCTCCCGGGTAAGTGTGGCATCCCAGGAAAAAGATCCCAATTCCTTGCTCAATTTCACCAGGAGATTGATTGCCATACGCCGCAAATATGCTGCTTTGGGCGGAGAAGGTGAATTTCATCCGCTGTTTGTCCGCAAAAACACCTATCCGATGATATTTGAGCGGAAACTGGGCAATGAACGGTTTGTGGTGGCGGTTAATCCCTCTGCTCAGCCGGTCAAGGGCGAATTCGGCGTGCCGGGAATGGAAAATGCCAAGCTTATGATCTCCTGCGGAAAAATAAACTTGATTTGTTCCAGCGGAGCTTCGGTAATTGAGGCAGACGGTATTTCCGCCGCGGTTTACCGGGTGGTGAATGACTGATTGCCGCCGGGATTGAGTTTCCGGCGGACGGGGAAGTTGAGATGATAGACGCGTCCGCCGGAAAGTATGACGGAAAATTTTTACCGGATGTTATCATAGCAGAGGTGTCCGCAATGTGGGATAAGCTGGAAAGTGAAGCACGGGCCGTTCTGCATCCCCGCAAAGTATCTGATTTGGTGGAAGCTGGCGGTGTTGCTGCGGCAATTTTGACCGACCGGGGAAATATTTACACCGGAATTTGCATAGACATTGCGTGTTCGCTCGGCATGTGCGCCGAACGCAACGCCGCCGCCAATATGCTTACCCATGGCGAAAGTGTAATATCTAAAGTTGTCTGTATTGACAGGGACGGAAAATATCTGCCTCCCTGCGGAGCCTGCCGTGAATTTTTGATGGCATTGGATCGGCGCAATGCAGAAACGGAATTCCTGTTTAATCATGGGCAGGTGGTAAAGTTAAAAGAGTTATTGCCGGATTGGTGGGGCTGGAAGTATTGTCCGGAAAGATATCCCACCGGAGGAGAAATGCAGACTCCGGCAGTTTGATTTAAGGTTTCTCCGCAATTACATCGGAAGAGTGTCTGATGATGTATCCACCAAATCGTGTGTTGTTATTCATAATAACGCACGTTTTTTTATTTTATTAATTACCTTATCAAGTTAAATTGACAACTGCAGTACGTTTTTTTATGGGTAACGTATTTAATCTTAAGAATTTTGCCGCAAGATCAAGACATTTTTCCGGTGGGGTTATTACGGCAGAACTCCGGCAGAACAGACTGCCGGCCATTTACGGGAAAGCAGGAGATATTGAGATTGCGGTAAATTCCCGCCGGAAAAGTAATTCTGATGTTAAACAGCAATGCCGGCAGAGGATGGGAATATTGGTTTTTTCAGCTTTTTAAGACAGCCGGACTTGAAAAACATTACTTTACTGGTATTGTATAGTTATGATATTTTATATTTGACAGGAATACGGGTATGTTGAACAAAAACAGATTGTTTTGCATTAGTCAGGTCATTGCAATTTTGATTGTCATTGCCGGGTGCGGTGAACGTGACCCGCAGAAATTGCTTGAGTCGGCAGCGGCGGCAGAAAAGGAAAACCGTACCGCAGAAGCTATGGAATTTGCAGAGAAAAGTGTTAAATATAATCCGCAGGATGTTGATTCTCTGCTTTTTTATGCTGCTTTGCTGGAAAAGTCAGGGGATTATGAAAAGGCGTTGCCCAATGCAGAACTTGCAGTGAAATTGGCTCCGGAACGATTTGAAGCACATCATCTGGCAGGCAAAATCCTGCTGAAAATGCCTGGGCGTCACCCCGAGGCAATCGCACCTCTGCTGCGGGCAAAAGGTATTGAGGCCGGGGATCTGGATAATCTGTTGCTGCTGGCAACCTCCTACGCACAGGCAGGGAATTACAAGGAGCTGCTGAAGGCTTTGAAAGAGGCTTCCGTTATTCCCGGCTGCTTCAAGCGGGCGGAATATCATAATCTGGTGGGAATGTATTACTTCCATTACAAACTTTACGACCGGGCGGTGAAAAATTTTCTTCAGGCTTACCGGTTTGACCGCAAATCTCCGGAGATAATTTACAATATCGCCTGCGCGCAGGAAAAACGCGGCAATGCCGCCGGAGCAAAACAGTTTTATCAGCTGTATTTGCGCTCTGCCGGGGACAGAAATGACCAGAATCAGACAATTATTGACGTCAGGGCGAAATTGGCGAAGCTTAAATGAACCGTTCCATTCCGGACTACATCATAGAAGAAATTCGTCAGCGTGCTGATATCGTTGAGGTTATCGGCAGTTTTATCCCTTTGAAACGGAGCGGAAATGGTTCTTTCAAGGGGTTGTGTCCTTTTCATCATGAAAAAACACCATCGTTTACGGTGAATTCAGCAAGACAGAGTTTTCACTGTTTCGGCTGCGGAAAAGGCGGGGATGTGTTCCGGTTTGTCATGGAAAAGGAAAATGTCGATTTTCCCAATGCCGCTCATTTGCTGGCCGCCAGATGCGGAGTGATAATCCCGGAGGCATCTTACGACCGCAATGATCCGGGGAAAGGAAAACGCCAGGCGGATGCACGGGAGAGATTGTACCGGCTTAATGAAGAGTTTGCCCGTTTTTTTGAGCGTGAGTTGAGGCAGAATTCTGCATCTCCGGCCGCGGAATATCTCCGAAGCCGCGGTATTGACGGAGAAACCATAGCTAAATTCCGGATCGGTTGCGCTCCGGATGAGTGGGACGCCGGACTGAAATTCGGCCGGAGTATCGGTTTTTCTGAAAACGAAATGCTGGAAGCCGGGCTGGTCAAAAGAAGTGAAAATACCGGACGTTATTACGATTTTTTCAAAGGACGCCTTACCTTTGCCATCTGGAATGAGACCGGTAAGGTGGTCGGATTCAGTGCCAGACTTCTGGACAGCGAAGCCAAGGCGGCAAAGTATATAAATACTCAGGAGACACCGGTTTTTAAAAAAGGTTCCCTGCTTTATGCGCTGCCCTTTGCCAGAAGCGCGATCGGTGAGCATAAGAAAGTGATACTGTGCGAGGGGCAGCTGGATACAATCGCATTTCACCGCGCTGGAATAAGCTTTGCGGTTGCGCCGCAGGGAACCGGGTTTACCGCAGAGCAGGCCAGAATATTGAAGCGTTACACGGATTGTGCGGAACTGGCTTTTGACTCCGATGCGGCAGGGCAGAAAGCGATACTTCGGGCCATAGAGATACTGCTGCCGCTGGATTTTGAAGTGCGGGTTATCCGGATACCCGGTGGAAAAGATCCGGATGAACTTTTCCGTACCAACGGAGCAGAGGCTCTGGTTCAAGCGGAAGCTGAATCAATGGATTGGCTGGAGTTTTTTCTCCGCAATGCCGGTGAAAGGTACGATCTTCTCTCCGCCGCAGACAAAAGCCGCGCGGCAGGAGAGTTGCTGGATTATATCAAGCTGTCCGGAAATCAGATTACCCGGGAGCTTTATGTGCGTCAGGCGTCTGAATTGCTGAATTTGAGTGAAAGTTCGCTTTGGGCGCAGTTGAATCAGAAAATAGCCGCGGAAAAGAGGAAGGCTTTTCACCGGTTCGGGGAAAATACCGTGAGCCGGCCGGAGAAAGATACGGCGGCGCCGGAGAGTGGAACTGAAAGTGCTTTGACGGAAAATGTACCCCGGGCGGAAAAACCGGACAAAGTGGAAACTCT
>CASECL010000192.1 GCA_949286445.1 uncultured bacterium
AAAAACTGGCGGAAAAACGCGGCAGTTTTTCTTCCCGCATCCGAATAACTTTAGCCCCCCACGCCATTTACACTGTCAGCGAAAAAAATCTCCGCCGGGTGGCGGAAATGGCAAAAGCAGAAAATTATCCGGTTCATATCCATGTTTCTGAAACAGCAAAAGAGGTTCAGGACTGCATCAAAACTCACGGCTGTTCTCCGGTTGTGTACCTGGATAAACTGGGCGTTCTTACCGGAAATACCGTTATGGCGCACTGCGTGCACATAGACGAAGAAGATATGAAAATTATCTCCGGACGCGGCTGTACCATTGCCCATTGTCCGAGTTCAAACTTGAAACTTGTCAGCGGGCGTTTGCCGTTCCAGCTGGCAACGGAAAAACATAATTGCAAACTTTCCATCGGCACTGACGGGGTGTCATCCAACAATTCCGCCTCCATGTTCAGCGAGATGAAATTTGCCTCACTGGGGGCAAAAATGGAGTCCGGCATGCCGACTGCAGCCCCGGCGGGATTGGTTTTCCATGCCGCCACCTGTACCGGAGCGGAAGCAAATGGTTTCAATGCCGGAAAAATAGAGGCGGGAAAACTGGCCGACTGTATGCTGATTGATCTGGATACGGTACAATTTTCCGCCGGACATCATCCGGTGGCGGATATTGTTTACGCCGCCGAGAGCAATTGCGTCCACAGCGTAATCTGCGACGGCAATTTTCTGATGAAAGACCGCTTCATTCCGGAAGAGAAGAACATCATCACCAATTTCCGCAAACAGGTAAAACGGCTGCTGGAAAGGATTTAAAAAAACCTGTATAGAGAAGAGGCAGATACTGCATTTTTTATTTTACAGCAACTGCCTCATGGATTAAATCCGCAAAAAATAATCCGGCTGGAAATACCTGCTTTCAACCGGATTATTTATTTTTTCTCTTACTATTATCCATTCACTCTCAGGTTGAATAACTCAAATACACCGACTTATCCAACACCGGATGATAATATTTCCCATGTCAGAAAAGTTCCCCCTGAGAACTGCCTCTGCCCCGGTGAAGAGCCTGTATTCCAAGTTTTTGGTACGCTTTCGGCGTAGCCACCCTCCCCTTTGGAGTGCGCACCAGAAATCCCTGCTGAATAAGATAAGGCTCATAAACGTCTTCCAGTGACCCCTCTTCTTCTCCCACCGACACAGAGATATTTTTCAATCCCACCGGACCGCCGTTGAAATTAACAATAATAGCATTAAGTATCCGCAAGTCCATTTCATCCAGGCCGTCCCGGTCAATCTGCAGTAATTCCAATGCCTTTGCCGCGGCTTCACCATCGATCACCCCGTTGCCCCGCACCTGGGCGTAATCCCTCGCCCGGCGGAGCAGGTTGTTGGCAATACGCGGCGTTCCCCGGCAGCGGCTGGCAATCTCTCTGGCCCCCTCCGGCTCAATCCCCACACCGAGAATTCCGGAAGAACGGAGAATTATTTTTTCCAGCTCCGGCGGCTCATAATAGTCCAGCCGGATATTCACTCCGAAACGGGAACGCAGCGGCGATGAAATCATCCCCAGCCGGGTAGTCGCGCCAATCAGCGTGAAGCGGGGCAGATTTAAACGCATGGTTCTCGCCCCCGGACCCTGTTCCAGAATGATGTCGATGAAAAAATCCTCCATCGCGCTGTAAAGATACTCTTCAACCGTGGTATTAAGCCGGTGTATTTCGTCAATAAAAAGAATGTCTCCCGCCTGCATTGAGGTAAGCAGTCCAGCCAGATCTCCGGGTTTTTCAATCGCCGGTCCGCTGGAACTTTTCAGATTGCATCCCCGCTCATTGGCAATAATGTAAGCCAATGTGGTTTTTCCCAGTCCGGGAGGTCCGGAAAGCAATATATGATCCAGAGCCTCATCCCTGGCTTTGGCCGCGTCAACAAACAAACTTAACTGCTCTTTTGCCCGCTCCTGTCCGGGAAAATCCGCGAAACGCGGCGGACGCAGAGAATTTTCCTTGACCGGATCTTTTTTATTCAGGGTTGATGTAATAAATTTTTCGCTCATGACTTGTTTTCTTGCCTTTCCGGGCTTATATTATATTAAGGTACATCCCGCTGCGGATAATTTCAACATCAACCTGTCAAAAAATCAGAAAAATAAATCCGATGACCGAAAATGAAAGAAAATACCGGGAGCTTATCGTCATTCCGCGACGCTGGGGAATACTGCCGACTCTCGACTTCTATATCTGGCGCGAATTTATGGTGAAATTTTCGATCCTTATTTTCGTTTTCATCATACTTTTTATTTTGAGCGATGTTTTTAATGACCTGGGCGACTTCCTCGATGCTGACGCCAAAATGAGCGATATGCTGAAGTATTTCGCACTCCGGCTGCCGGGGAATATACGCTTTGTCCTGCCGATAGCCACCCTGCTCGGCTGTATGTGGACAATGGCAATGTTCGGGAAAAATCTGGAAGTCACCGCTATGCGGGCATCCGGAGTATCGCTTTTCCGCTGCGGACTGTCAATATTTGTAATGGGGTTTGTAGTCACGCTGGTCAACATCTATTTTAATGAAAGATTTGTTCCCCGGGGCAACAGTGAATCTGAGATGCTGAAAGAACGTATTACCAAAAAAAGAAAAGATGTTCAGTCCCACCTGTCCTACCGGAGTACCGACCGGATGCGCAACTGGTTTTTCGGCTCTTTTGTTGAAGGCGATATGCAGCGGAATGTACTGATAAAATTTCTCAGCCCCAACGGCACAGTAAAAGAAGACTGGAATATAAAGGTTGCCGAATATGATGACGACAAAGGCTGGCGTTTTATCGGGATAACCCGGATACCGTACAGTGACGACGGCATGCTGCCGATGCAGCGTGAAGAAATTTTCCAGAAACAATTCTCCCGCAAGGAAATTCCGGAGTCCCCGGATGATATTCTGAATGCCATCAAGGATGAAGAGGATCTCCCCAGCTGGGTATTATGGAGCACGGTTCAGCGCACTCCGATGATTCCGGACCGGGTAAAGGCCTGTTATATGACAGTGTTTTATTACCGGCTGGCATTTCCGTGGGCATGCTTTCTGGCGGTTTTTCTCGGCATACCGCTGGCGACCAAAAATGAACGTTCCGGCAGTTTGCTCGCTATTATTATGGCAGTGGTGATTATCGTAGCCTACATTGTTATGGCACAGGTGTTTCTTATGCTGGGAAAACAGGAATATCTGCCGCCGATAATAGCCGGATTGGCTCCGACGCTGGCATTTATTATCTATGGCTATTGTAAAGTATTTTACGATAAAAACTGAATTTTTCCCGATCGCGTTATTTTATGTTTATCAAATTGTCCAATCTGCGCACTGACGTTGCCAGTGCCGGTTCCCGCGATATAAAAGCTATTGCCGGAGCAAAACTTGGTTTGCATCCAGATGAAATCATATCCTGCCGGATCACAGCCTCCAGTGTGGATGCCAGAGGGAAAACTCCCGTTTTGCAGCGGAGCTTTATTCTGGAAGTACGCCGGACTCCAAGACGCGGGGAATGGCGGGAATGTGAACCTCCGGAAAAACCGGTGCTTAAACTGCCGGATAAACCTCCCCGGTTGAATAATGTTATTATTGCCGGCACCGGTCCGGGCGGAATATTTGCCGCACTGGCTTTGACGCTTGCGGGGGTTAAAGTTCACCTTTTTGACCGGGGTTTTCCGGTGGAAAAACGACTGGAGGACGGAGAAAAATTCATGCAGACCAGGCAGCTGGACGAAAACAGCAACCTGCTCTGCGGCGAAGGCGGCGCAGGGACGTTTTCTGACGGCAA
>CASECL010000193.1 GCA_949286445.1 uncultured bacterium
CTGGGATTTACCGGGGAAAATTTCCCGCTGGCGGAGATGGCCGGACGGATCGGCGGCTGGAAAAACCGGCTGGTCGGGCCGGATGAGGCACTGGCGGCGGCGGAAAATCCCTTTGACCGGGATGCGGCACTGCTTTATCTGGAGTATCAGCATTCCATGGAGCGGCAGAATACTATTGATTTTGACGATATGCTTTATCTGGCGTTCCGGGTGCTGGACGAATTTCCTGAAGTGCTGGAAAAGTACCGGAACCGTTACCATTATCTTCTGATTGATGAATATCAGGATACCAATGACGCCCAGTTCACGCTGGTGAAAATGCTGGCGGAAAAGTCCGGTAATATCTGTGTGGTGGGCGATGATGACCAGAGCATTTACTCCTGGAGGGGCGCAAATCTGGAAAATATCCTTAATTTTGAAAATTTCTTCCCCGGAGCAAAGGTGATAAAACTGGAACAGAATTACCGCTGCAGTGAAAATATTCTTGATGCCGCCAATGCGGTTATTTCATCCAATGTCAAGCGGCACGGTAAGAAACTCTGGTCGAAAATGGGCCGGGGTGAACTGGTTACCGTAACCGAATGCGCCAACGGTACTTCCGAAGCGGAATTGGTCTGTTCTCTGATCCGGCAGGAAAAGTCGGCTGCTCCGGATTTGAAGTATTCGGATTTTGCGGTGCTTTACCGCTCCAACCATCTTTCCCGGGAAGTGGAGATGGCATTGCGCCAGTCCAATCTGCCCTTCCGGCTGGTGGGCGGGCAGGAGTTTTTCAAACGCAAAGAGGTGCGGGATGCCGCATCGTATTTGAAAGTACTGCTCAATCCCCGGGATGATCAGAGTCTGCTCCGCATACTGGCCACCCCGCCGCGGGGATTGGCGGACAAGGCGGTAAATGAATTGAAAATCTGGCGGAAAAAGAAAAACCGTCCGATGAGTGAATTACTGCTGGACAGCGATTTCCTTGCCGCCCTTTCAGGCAGGGCCGCCGTGTCCGCCCGGGAGCTGGGGGAGTGTTTTCAGCGTTACCGTGAAGTATTTGCAGACAAGGGATCGGTGGCAGGAAGAATAAAGTCTTTTCTTGAAGATGTGGGCTATATCGGCGGCTTGCAGCGGATTTACCGGGATCTGAAAGATGCGGAGAAACGCCGGGATAATGTATTTGAATTTATCAGTTCAGCGGCGGATTATGAGAAGCGCAATCCGGATTGCAGGCTGGATGAATTTATGGAAAGTTTCGCTCTGCTGGAGGAAAACGACCGCACCGGAGAGAATGAAAAGGATGGCGATGGAGTGACGTTGTCCACTATTCACGCCGCCAAGGGGCTGGAATACCGGATCGTTATTCTGATTGCCATGGAAAAAGGCATTTTCCCCAATGAGCGTGCGGTGGAGGAGGGTTCTTCTGATGAGGAACTCCGGCTTTTTTATGTTGCCATTACCCGGGCAAAGGAGAAACTTTTTATCCTGCGCTCCAGGGAACGGATGGTCAGAGGTATGCGTTCATCTCAGCTGCCGTCGCCTTTTCTGCGGTGTCTGGACGGCGGAATGTGTGAAGCGGTGGAGCCGTCAAGTCTGATCAGGGAGGCCAGCGATCAGCAGAAAAGAGAGGCTTTCGAAGATATATTCGCCATGTTGCGCAAGCGTAAACTTGAAAAAAAGTTCCCCAGGTAATATATTAATAATTGGCGGTCGGCGCGGTCGGTACGGTCGGTACGGGCGGTACGGTCGGCGGTTTCCGGCGTGGTCGGTACGGTCGGCATTTTCCGGCGCGGCACTGCCTGCCGTTCATGGAAAAGAATTTATTCTGTCGGAGCGGGGTTGGAAAATCCGTTGGCAACAGAGGATAAGTCAGTATTACGGCCGGCAGGGGAGGAGTTGTGATTTTCCGGCGGTGGAGTTGTGATTTTCCAGGGGGGAAATTTTTATTCATGAAGCGGAATTTTTTTTATTACCTGTTATGCGGCATTATGACGGGGAGAAAATACGATGAAGAGAATGACAGATGATATATTCCGGGCGTTGATAAAATGCACCGAAGTACTTCCGGAGACGGAACTTTCCCGGCGCACCGGGGTCGGATTGTGGCAGATTAAACGGTATCTGAATCAGCAGACAGATATGATCAGAGGCGAGACCTGGGATAAGATCTACCCGATACTGAAACCTTATCTGTCCAGTCCGGTGGAGCCGGAAAATGAAATGCCGCCCCGGATCGGCAAACCCGCCCGGAGACATAAAGATCTGGTGCCATTGGTAAGCGATCAGAAAATTGTGCTTGATCTTTACAATGCCTTGAATAGTGACAACCGTTCAGCGATGGTCGCCGAATGGCGGAAAATGGTGTCAAAGTCCGGAGCAAAACGGGGAAAATATGAGCTTGGAAGTCTCACTCCGGCAGAAAATGAACTGCTGGAGCTCTTTGACGGGCTTTCTCCGGAGGAGCGCGCCATGGGGTTGAAAAAATATTGCGCGCTGGCAACTGAACAGTTGAAAGAGGAGCGTGAAGCTTTATTCTGAAAGCCGCCGGTTTTACCCTGCGGCAGGGGTTATTTTTTTCAGGGGGCCGGTTTTCCGGTATGTTCCCGGCAACATGATTCAAGTTAAGGAGGCCATTTCTCAATGAAAAGACGGGGAATTATTCTGGCGGGAGGCAGCGGAACACGGCTTTATCCGCTTACCTCGGTAGTGTCCAAACAGCTTCTTCCGGTTTATGACAAACCGATGATCTATTATCCGTTGAGTATGCTCATGCTGGCAGGGATAGATGAGGTACTGATTATCTCCACTCCCCAGGATACGCCGCTTTTTGAAAAATTGCTCGGCAGCGGAGAAAAATGGGGGATTAAATTGTCTTACGCAGTTCAGCCGTCTCCGGACGGTCTGGCGCAGGCGTTTATCATCGGCGAGGAGTTCCTCCGCGGTGAAGCCGGAGCGTTGGTGCTGGGGGACAATATCTTTCACGGCAGCGCGTGGCGTAATGGTATGAAAATGGCTTCGGAAAGAGAACGCGGTGCATCAGTATTTGCCTATCCGGTCGCCGATCCGGAGCGTTACGGGGTGGTGGAGTTTGACGACAAATTCAATGCGGTGAGCCTGGAGGAAAAACCGGCGCATCCGAAATCAAATTACGCGGTTACCGGACTGTATTTCTATGATGAAAGAGTCTGCTCTTTTGCCAAATCTCTCAGGCCTTCGCCGCGCGGCGAGCTGGAGATAACGGATTTGAACCGGATCTACCTGGAAGAAAAGAGTTTGAATGTGGCAGTGATCAGCCGGGGATCAGCCTGGCTGGATACCGGAACGCATGATTCACTGCTTGATGCCGCCAGTTACATCGGCACGATTGAACGCCGTCAGGGACTGATGGTGGCGTGTCTGGAGGAGATCGCCTTCCGCAACGGCTGGATCGACAAGGAAACCTTGCTGAAAACTGCGGAAACTTACGGCAAAAGTTCCTATGGCGCGTATCTCCGCATGGTGGCGGCGGAAAAAATAATTCGAAAATAAAGTGAGAGCTGCCGGAAAGATGAATATAAGCAGACCATTATGGGACAGTGAAACCCGCCTGGTTCAGAATGAAAGTGTCTTTTTCGTCGCCGGTGAAGCGGCAGAGTTGTGGTTTGATGCGGAAAAGATCGTCCGGATAACTGATGTTTCCGGTGAAATTCTGTATCAGGAGGGAATTGATTACACACATCAGCCCGGTTCCGGCAGACTGGAAGCCCTGCCGGGAGGAAAAATACCTCAGACTCCACGGGAAAAACTGCTTATATCTCCGGATGAGGCGATTTGTTTTCCTGATCCGTCAGCCAACGCTATCGGCGAGGGACCGGACGGAAAACTTCTGCTTTTCCGGGAAGGGGATTTTTTCGCCCGGCTGGAATGCTTTGTTACCTATGTTGCCGTGGAAAACACGGTGTTTCCTGCTTTTCCTGCGTTGGAACAGGATAAACTGCCGCTTTTCCGTGCCGGGGGAAAATGCCGGATCGCCTTTGCCGGTGACAGTATAACCAATGGCAGCAATGCGTCAGGTAAATTGAATTTTCCGCCTTATATTCCCCGGTACGCCGATCAGGTTGTGGAGGCAATCCGGAATTCCGGGCGCGAAGTGGAATACCGGAATTTCGCAGTGGGAGGCACGGTAACACGGCAGGCGACGGAGCTGATGAGAGATTACTTTGACGAATTTGATGCTGATCTGATGTTTGTCGCTTTCGGCATGAATGACATACACAGTTCGTCGCCGCAGGAATACGGGCGGGATATGCGCGCGCTGGTAAATGCCGCTCTGACGGTGAAGCCGGAATTGGAAATGGTTCTGATCAGTTCCATGCCCCGCAATCCGCAATGGCGGCCGCAGCTTCCGCCCGGTCCGGGCAGGGAGTATTGCCGTGAACTGGAGATGATTGCCGCCGGCAATCCGGCAATCGCGGTGGCGGATGTAAATGCGGTTTTCAATACTCTTTACCGGCGCAAGAAATTTCTTGACATTACCGGCAATGGAGTAAATCACCCCAATGATTACGGACATCGGATTTATGCCGCAGTGATTGCGGCATTTCTGGGGTGAATGCGGGAACGGCGTTCAGAAAATATTTCTGAAGCGAAAGAAAAGTATTTTTTATGGATGAATTGAAGATTTTAAACAGGGTTTTGCCCGGATTGAAATACGGTTCTGAAGTGGTGCTGCCGCCCGGGGACGACTGCGCCGCAATCCGGCAGACTCCGGGAATGCTGCTGCTGGCCGCAGTGGATCAGCTGGCGGAAAATGTGCATTATCTTCACTCCGGTACCACGGCAGGGGAGGCCGGAGCCAAACTTTTGAAACGCAATTTAAGCGACATTGCCGCCATGGGCGGCATACCGCGCCATTGTCTGATTGCCCTGGCCGCAGATAAAAACCGTTCAGATCAGTGGATCTGTGATTTTCTTTCCGGGGCGGCGGGAGCGGCGGAAAAATATAATGTTTCGCTGGTGGGGGGAGATCTCTGCGCTTTGACGGCGGCGGCGGGGGGGGACGGTGTAGGATTGGTTGCTTCACTTACCATATTGGGCGAAGTGGAAGCTGAGCGGCTGTGCCGGAGAGACCGCCTTGAAGCGGGAGACGGCATTTATGTTACCGGGTGTTTCGGCAACTCTTACCGCAGCAGGCACCATCTTGATTTTGAGCCCAGATTGAGAGAGGGGCGTTTTATTTCCGGCCGTTACAGCCGTTGCATGATGGATGTGAGCGATGGACTGGCTCTGGATCTCCGGCGTATGCTGATTTCCTCCGGACTTTGCGCCCGGGTAGATGAACGGGCAATTCCGCTGCGTGAGGGGGCAGATCCGGCGGCGGCATGGTCAGATGGAGAAGATTATGAGCTGTTATTCAGCGTTCCGGCGGCGGCAGAGGAGGAATTTCTGTCGGCCTGGCCGGGGGCGGGCGGCGGCTTTGCCCCGGTAAGCCGGATCGGTACGGCAGTGGCACCGGAAACAGATGAAAATGGAAACAGAAAAGCCGGAATGATTTACGATCTTTCCGGAAAAGAGATAAAATTGGAGCATTGGGGCTATGAACATAAATAAACAGTTGTTTGTCAGCAAATCAGAGGCGGAAACAGAAAATTTCGCGGAAAAGCTGGCCCGTGAAACCGTCCCCGGCAGTGTAATACTGCTGGAGGGAGATCTGGGGGCAGGCAAAACCGTTTTCGCCCGGGGGTTCGCCCGGGGGCTGGGAATAAAGGATACTTTGTCCAGTCCGACCTACACCATCGTTCAGGAGTATCAGCTGCCGGAAAACAAAACCACTGGCGGAAGAAACGGTTTTCTCTATCACCTTGATCTTTACCGGATCAATGATGAAGTTTCCGCGCTGGGGTTCGGGGTGGATGAATTTCTCTCTGATCCGGCGTCCATCGCGCTGGTGGAGTGGCCGGAAAGAATCCGGGGAATACTGCCGGAAACGGCATTGAAAATCAAAATCCGGCACGTTTCAGATGAACGGCGGGAAATAGAGATAATTTGAATAACGTATTTTAAGTAACATAACCAGATTAACAGGTCAGGGGGAGAGATTTAATGAAAATTTACTTTGCAATATTGGCATTGCTGGTCTCTGCTGTTTCGCTGTTCACCGGGTGTGCCGGTGTGGATGATGTCGGCTTTGAAAACACGGTGCAGCAGGCCAAGGATAAGGTTTTCCCGGCGGTGGTTTATATCCGGGTACTGCGGGAAAACAAGGAGAGCGGTAAAGATATTTCCGGCACGGTAAGCGGTTCCGGAGTGCTGATTTCCCCTGACGGCGAAATTGTGACCAACTGGCATGTGGTGGACAAGGCGATAAATATCCGCTGTCTGCTGTCTGACGGGCGGCATTATGAAGCGGAGTTGATCGGCAGTGACAAAGATATCGATCTGGCGTTGATCAAGCTGAAAACCGCCGGGACTCCGGGGCTGAAAGCCCCAGAATTTCCCTTCGCTGATTTTGCCTCAATTCCCGCCAAAGAGGGAGATTTTGTGATGGCCATGGGAGCACCCTGGGGATTGAGCCGTTCGGTAACCATCGGAATTATATCTTCTGCCAACCGTTATCTGGAGCGGGAGGGCAATTACAGTTTGTGGTATCAGACAGATGCGGCGATTTTCCCCGGCAATTCCGGCGGGCCGCTGGTTAATACCAGAGGGGAGATTGTGGGCATCAATACGCTGGGGGTGATTACCGGAGGGATGGGGTTTTCCATTCCTTCACCGACGGTGGAACTTCTGGTCGGGCGTTTCCGCGAATACCGTCAGGCAAACTGGGCGTGGGTGGGGCTGGAGCTGCAGCCATTGCACGACTTCAACCGCAATATTTACTTTGACGGCGACTCCGGAGTTATTATCGCCGGAGTGGAACCCGGCAGCCCGGCGGAAACTGCCGGAATAAAAGCAAGAGACCGGCTTATGGCAGTAAACGGTACCGCGGTAACCGCCATGACTGAAGAAGATATTCCGGCGGTCAACCGGATGCTTGGACTTCTGGAATTCGGCAGAAAGGCGGATTTGACAGTAAAGCGCGGCAATGAAATGCTGAATATCGCGCTTACCCCGGTAGCAAAGGGCAAAGTGGAGGGAGAAAGTCTGGCCTTGAAAAAATGGGGCATTACCGTGAAAGCCATCAACCGTTTTGCCGATCCCAATTTATATTATTATTGTCCGGAAGGGGTTTTTGTTCTGGGGGCGGATCAGGGCAACACCGTGGTCAGGCATGACGGGCTTCAGGTCGGCGACATCATTCTTGAAGCAGGAAAACATAAGATCCGTACTTTGGCGGATATGAAAAAGGCCTATGACGAGTTGGCCGCCGCTTCCAGCCGTGACCGGCTGGTGATTGTAAAGGTAATGCGCAACGGGGTTGAACTCCGGACGGTGCTGGACTTTTCCGATGTAAATAACCAGTAAGTAAAACCGGAAAGAGAAATATCATGCAGCAGAAAAACAGTAAATATTCCGTGATTTTGGTGTTTTTCCTGACACTGGTGCTGTCAGGGGCGGTTTCAGCTGGAGAAACCAATATTCAATCCGGTGGCAAAGAGGCTGCTTCCGCTCCGGCGGCGGCCAGTTCCGGCGAGGCGGGAAATAAGACAGCAGCCAAAGCGGAAGAAAATATGTTTGATCCAGGAATTATGGTGAAACAGAACCGGATCAATATTGAAAAAAATGCTGATTCCATAGTTCTGGTGGATTTTTATCTTAAAATAAATGACCGCGGCAGTTATCCACGTTTCCGCAACTGGCATTATGTTGATTCACTGATTGCCGACGGTCTGCCGCACCAACAGCCGGCATTTGCATTGAAAAAGGATCTTTTTGTGCTGCAGGATGTCTTTATCAATCCGGAGTTTCTGTCCCGGGTGGAGGTAAAATTCAGGGATAAAAGTTACCCGGCGGAAATAACCGGTTATTCTCCATCCCGGCGGGCGGTGTTCATCCGCACCGCAAAACCGGTTGAAGGTATTGAGCCATTGGTATTCAAACCGTTTTCCGGCAAGGGAAAATACTATATTTTCCAGCTTCGTGATGACGGTAAAAACTGGACTTGGTGGACAATGCCTTTTTCCGCCCCGGCAGGTTACATTTTAAGCGGCAGATCTCAGGAAAGTATCAACAGTCCGGCAACGCCGTATTATTCCAATCTGCCCACAGATGTTCTGATTGTTGATGAAAACGGCACGGCAGCGGCATTGAATTTCACTATCCGGCTGAAAAGTTCGGAAAAACTTGATCTGCCGCCGGATAAATGGCCGGTTATCCCCGCTCCGGAACTGGCCGCGTCAGGACAGAAACTGCTGAAAAACGCAGTGGAAAAGAGTTTATTTGTGGTCAAACTCAATTTTCATCAACCCCGGCGCAACCCCAATGTTAACAATAATTCCAATGAGCGTCCGGTGGTATTTATGGAAAGTATCGGTATTCTGCTGAAGGACGGTCTTCTGCTGGTGCCGGAAGAACTCAGCCGCTCTGAAACCGCCCGTCTGGATAAAATTACTGTTATGTGCGGCAGCAGGGCAGTCCCCGGAGAATTTGCCGGTTCATTCCGGGATTTCGGCGGATTTCTGGTAAAACTGACGGAAAAAGTCCCGGGCGTTGAGCCGCTGAAACTGGAGAAACATGATTTTCCGTCCCTGATTGACAGCCCGGTTAATTTGCTCTATCTTAAGCGGAGCGGGGAAAAGGTCGATGCCGAACTGGAACGCAATGCGGTACGCGGTGTTATGCTGGGCAGGAAAAACGCCCGGATGGCAACCTATTATGCAGACGGATCCTGTATCGGATTCGACGATAAGGGCCGTCTGATCACCGTACCGCTGAAAATCCGCGATTACCGCCAGACCCGGCAGAACAACACCCGGGTTCATAATGTGGCGGTAAATGAACTTCTTGAACTGCTTGATGCCGGCGGCAAATCCTTTGACCCCGGCAATGTGCCGTCACAGAATTGGCGCAGAACCGCTTATCTGGGTATTCTCTATCAGCCGATGACCCGGAAGATGGCCGAAGCCCGTTCCATTATGCAGTACACCAATAACGGTGCGACCGGATTGGAAATAACCTATGTGTATCCCGGTGGTCCGGCAGAACGGGCCAGGCTGAAATCCGGGGATGTGCTGTTGCGTATCATACCGGAAGACGGTTCATCAGCCAAACTTGAGATGGAAGTTTCCCGTTATCCGGTCAATCTGCGCACATTCCCCTGGAACATGCTTGACCGGGTGCCGGAACAGTATTTTGATAAAATACGCACGCCGTGGAGTTCGGAGCAAAACCGGTTTAATTCAGATCTTTCCAACCTCGGAGTAGGGAAAACAGTTAAAGTGGTTTACCTGGATAATAAAAATATTCTTAAAGAGGTGAGTTTGAAAATTGAAGCATCGCCGGAAATTTTTGAGAATGCGGAAAGCTATGAAGACACTGCCTCCGGCTTGACATTGCGTCCGGAGACCTTTGAGGTGAAGCACTATTTCCGTTCCGCTGGGGGGGAGAAGTCACTGATTATCGCTAATGTCAGACCGGGTTCTCCGGCGTCGATAGCCGGGATAAAGCCCTATGAAAGGCTGATTTCAGTCAACGGTACCGCGGTGGGAACTCCGGAAGAGTACCGCAAGGCAGTGGCACAGGGCGGCGAATTGCGCCTGGAGATAAAACGTCTGGCGGAAAGCAGAGTGGTGCGGCTGGAGATAAAGAAATAATATTGTCAATACGGCTTGCAATCTGTGACGGATGTGCTTATATTATGGAGTGTGCGTATTGTTTTTTTCATAAATTCTGTTTTATAATATTTTAGGAAGTGTTTCCGTTATGGATATACAAATTACACTTAAAATTTCCAACGGCATGCGTTTCAGCGCGCGGGCTGATGCCGGGCTGAAGCTGAAAAGCGGAGACCGTTGTATTTTCCGCAAAGATTTTTACTGCGATCTGGGAACGGTGCTGAGTGTGGGACGTGAGCTCGATCCGGAGAAAGCAGCGGAATTGCCCACTGTGCTGCATATTGCTGACGCCGGTGAAATGGAGGCTGCGGCAGAAAATGAACAGCGCAATAAATCCGCACTTAAAGTCGCCGCAGACTGGGTGGAACGGCTTAAACTGGAGATGAAGTTACTGAATGCTCATTATTCAGTTGACGGCAAAATTGTGATATTTCAGTTTACTGCGGACGGCAGGGTTGATTTCCGGGAGCTGGTAAAGGAGTTGTCCCACGCTCTGTCCTGCCGTATTGAACTCCGTCAGATCGGAGTGCGGGATGAAACCGGTATTTTCGGCGGTATTTCGGTATGCGGTCAGGTGATGTGCTGCAGCCGTTTTCTGCGGGAATTCAACTCCATCAACGTAAAGATGGCCAAGGATCAGGATCTGTCGCTTACTCCGGCAACCATCTCCGGCATTTGCGGACGGCTTAAATGCTGTCTCAAATTTGAGCACGAGGGGTATAAGGAACTGGAAAAAAATATGCCCCGCAAAGGAGAATGGTGTGACAGTCCGGCGGGACGGGGGCGGATTGTTGACCGCAATCTTCTGGCCGGACGGGTCAGCGTGCAGACGGAAAACGGCAATATTACCGTCTTCCGGCGGGATGAAATAACTGTGGTCAGTCCGGAAAAGAAAAATTCCGGCAGCCGGGATAATTCCGGCCGCGGCGGCGGTAAAGAGAATGCGGAAAACAGCGGCAGCCGGGATAATTCCGGCCGCGGCAGTGATGCGGGTTCTGAAAATACAGAACGCCGCCGCAACCGCCGTGACCGCAGAGACCGGGAAGGGCGCGGCAAACCTTCCGGCGGCAATGACAAAGGCGGTTCCGGAGGTAATGCCCCCGGCAATGACAAAGGCGGTTCCGGCGAATCAAAGCCGGAAAATCCGTCCCGCCCGGAAAACCGTCAGCCGGAGCCGTCTCAGGACGGAATGGAGTAAGAAAAATCCGGATTTGAAAAAATGATCTGCAATATGACGCTGGATAAGGCCTGTTTGCTGGATGAAGCCGGAATTCTGCCGCGGGCAGGGGAAAAGCCGGAGGAATTTTTTGCCCGGGGAGAGAGGGTGTTGAATGTCTCCCGGGGGTTGCTTGAACGGTTGAAGAGAGGAGAGAAAGTACGGCTTTTTGATGAGTTTGAGGTAGATAAATCCCGGCTTATCGAACCGGAAACGGTAAAAGGCGGAATGGATCTCACATCGGAATTGTACGGTTTCCGGATTGATTACATAAACGGGTTTTATCTGTCCCGGGAGCTGGGAGTGCTCTTCGGAGGATGTCTTGCCTGGGACGGAGAGGACGAAGAAGCGGATTTGGCGGTATTTCTGCTGCGGGATGTGTTCCGGAAAAAACCGCGCTGGCTGTTTTACCGGCGGGATGAACTTTCCGCTCATGAGCTTTGTCACGGAGCGAGAAGATTTCTGCATGAACACAAATATGAGGAATATTTTGCCTACCGGACCGCAAAAGGATTCGGCGTGCGGAAATTACTGGGCGGCGGATTTTCCGGAGTGCTGGACAGTCTGATTTTTCTGCTGCCGTCGCTGCTGCTGGTGGCGGCGGAGGCGGTGAACAGTTTCACCCCGGTAACAATGCCGATGCGGTTTTTCTGGGCTCTGGCAGTGGCGGGGCCGTTGTTTATTGTCTGCAAATCCCTTAAATTGGGATTTGCCGTGCGTCGGGCGGCGGCCCGGCTGGCGGAATTCGGAGGAGCGTTAAAGCCGTATGCGGTGCTTTTCCGGCTGAACGCAGAGGAGATAGAAGAGCTCGCCGGACTGAAAACCCGGCAGGAATGGGATAAATTTGAAGCCGATCATGCCGGTGAATTGCGCTGGATGATCATAAAAAAACGTTTTTTTTGAAGATTTACGGCAGGTTGCCGGAGTGGATATCAATGCTTAAAGCAAGGCAAGGCGGAAAAGAATGTTCAACTTTAAACTGGAACGCCCTTTGGCGGTGTTCGACATTGAGAGTACGGGGGTTAATCCGGACAGTGACCGGATTGTTGAAATCAGCGTGATAAAGGTTTTCCCAGACGGAGAAGAGATAAGCAATACCCGGAGAGTTAATCCGGAAATGCCGATTCCGCCTCAGTCCACCGCCATTCACGGAATCAGTGACGCGGATGTGGCGGATGCGCCGAAATTCCGTGATATCGCACCGAAGTTGAATAACTTTCTTTCCGACTGTGATTTGGCAGGATATAATATTTCCGGATTTGACGTGCCGCTGCTGATAAATGAATTCCGCCGGGTGGGAATTGATTTTTCCATGGAGGGACGTAGGGTGATTGATGCTTACGGTATTTACTGCAAGTTATACCCCAGGACGTTGTCCGGAGCTTACAAGTTTTTCTGCCGGAAGGAGTTGGAAAACGCCCACAGTGCCATGGCCGACACCAGAGCTACTTTGGAAGTGCTGGCTTCGCAGCTGGAGAAACATACGGAATTATCCCGGGATATGGATGAGTTGGCAAAGTTCTGCGACATGACGGATCCCGATGCCATTGACCGTACCCGGAGATTCAAGTGGCAGGGGGATATTGCGGTGGTGGGATTCGGCAAGAATGCCGGACGGGCACTTAAAGATGTGGCGGTGAATGATCCGGGATTTCTGCGCTGGATTATCCGTTCGGATTTCCCTGCGGAGGTGAAGAAAATCGCAGAAAACGCGCTGGTGGGGATTTTTCCGGAACGCAAGGCATGAGCGATAAAGAGAATATCCGTCAGATCCGGCTGCTGGCCGGAATGCTGGATGACGAAGATGAAGATATCGCCGTGGAAATCATGGCGGAACTGCTGGATTACGGAAATGAAATAGAACCGGTTCTGGCAGAACTTCAGGATTCGGACAATCCGCAGCTGAGAAAAAGAGTTCAGCAGCTGGAGACGATATTGCTGATGCGCCGCCGGAGGAAGGAGTTTTCCGAACTTCTGGCCGGCGGCGATGTGGATTTGGAAAAGGGATTGACGGAAGTACATTTGCAGTGGTATGACAATGATAATGAAAGATCACTGCATGAATCTTATTCCGGCTTCATGAAAAAATTTTCCCAATCCTCCTGCCGGAGATTGGCCGATGCGGTCTATCTGCTCAACCGGGCGGATTTCCGCATTGAACCGGAGTCCTCGCTGGAGCCGGATCTGTATTGTATCGGTGCAGTGCTGGACAGCCGCCGGGCGGCTGGATCGGTGATGGCGGTAATAGTGGCGGAAGCCGGGCGGCTCAACGGGCTGGATTGGGCGGCGGCATGCGGAAGAGGAGAGTTTATGGTCTATTCAGCCGCGGAGCAAATGGTGCTGCCCATGCGCCGCAGTCTCCGGGTTGAAGCAATTGAGGAAAAAATAAAAAATATCAGAGTGTTGAAAACGCGTCAGCTGCTGCTGTACTTTTCCATGACGCTTTTTTCCCACTCGATTTTAAGTGATAATTTTCGTTATATTCATACCATCGGCCAGTCGCTTTGCGGCGCGCCGGATGGGGAAGGGCTGGATTTTCTGCCTTATCCCTATTGTCCGGCACCGGAGGACGGGGATGATCCGGCTTCTTCAGCGCACGGCGGCGATGAAAAAAGAGGTGATTGACTGAAATGATAGAAAAAATCAGAAATGAAATTGATGTGCTGGACAAAAAAATAGTCGGGCTGATCAATGAGAGATTCAAACTTGCCGGGGAAATCGGCAATCTGAAGCGGACTAAGAGTTCACCGGTGTACGTTCCGGAACGGGAAAGCCTGTTGCTGGAAAAGCTCTCTGAGGTGAATGCCGGCCCGATGGACAATGATTCGCTTTTTGCCATCTACCGGGAGATTATGTCTGCGGCCCGTAAACTGGAAGACGGTTTTTCGGTGGCCTGTCTGGGACCGGAAGGTACCTATTCACATCAGGCCGCGCTGGAGATATTCGGCCATGGGACCCGGGTGACTGCGGCACAGACGATAAAATCGGTCTTCCGGGAGGTGGAAGCCGGACGCAGTCTTTACGGTGTTCTGCCGGTGGAAAATTCTACCGAGGGAGTGGTAAACCCCACTTTGGACTGTCTCACCGAGAGCGATCTTCTTATCGTCAATGAATACCGGATGAAAATTCATCATCAGCTGCTTGGTTTCGGCAAATTTGAGGACATAAGCTGTATTTACAGTCATCCGCAGGTATTCGGACAGTGCCGGGATTTCATTGAAAACAATCTGCCTTCGGTGCGCTGCATTGAAGTTGCCAGCAGTGCGCGGGCGGCGGAACTTGCGGCCCGGGAAACCTCAGCGGCGGCACTCGCCGGAAAGGCGGCCGGAGAACTCTATTCACTCCCGGTAATCCGGGAAAATGTGGAAGATGACGGCAGCAATACCACCCGCTTCCTAGTGCTGGGTAAACAGCGTCCTGAACCAACCGGACATGATAAAACCAGTCTGTGTTTTGTGCTGCGGGATCAGGCCGGGGCATTGTATGATGCGCTTTCGGTGTTCAACAAGAGAGGAATATCTCTTTCCATGATTGAAAGCCGTCCCTTCCGGTGCGGCGGCAGCAAGGCGGTATGCGGTATCGGCGGGGAATATTGTTTCTTTGTAGATATGCCCGGCCATATCAGCGACCCGGAAGTGGCTTCCGCCTGTGATGAGCTGAAAGGCAAAAGTCTGTTTTTCCGGCTGTTCGGAAGTTACCCGGAAGACCGGTAGGAGAAGATTGGTGTTATGAAATGCGCCGGCGAAATGATTGAAGAACTGCTGATGAAACTGGAAAACAGCTTGGCGGATCACTATTATTATCATTCGCTGGAGCATACTGCCCTGGTGGTTTCAGAAAGCCGGATTCTGGCGGATGCCGAAGGGCTTTCCGGGAGGGAAAAGGATCTTCTGCTGATTGCCGCTGCCGGCCATGATCTGGGGTATCTGGTATCCAGCTTTGATCACGAGAAAAATTCCGCCCGGATTACCGGGGAGTACCTTTCCGGAGAGGGAATGGATGAAAGAGAGCTGGAAGTGGTAAGAGAGCTTATTTTAGCAACTGCTCTGCCCACTTCACCGCGGACACTGGCGGAGAAAATCATCTGTGATGCGGATCTTTCTTCTGCCGGAAGAAGTGATTTTCCGGTCTGGGCGGGACGGCTGCGCCGGGAACTGGCGGCAGTAAACGGGAAAATTTTCACCGACCGGGAATGGGTGGAAAATGAGCTGAAATTTGTTTCCGGGGTGGAATATTATACTGCGTCCGGCAGGGCGCGGTACGGGGTAGTTAAAGAAAAGAATATTCATTGGCTGAGGGGGCTTTTGTCATGATAAAAGAGATTTTCGGTACCGTTGAATATGACAATATAGAACTTATTGCCCGGGGCGGAATGGGAACCGTGCTCAAAGCCAGGAAAAAAGGCGTTGAGGGCTTCGAAAAAACTGTGGCAATAAAGATGCTGCTGGAGAGTCTGTCCCGGGATGAAAAGTTTGTCCAGGACTTTATTGCCGAGGCCAAATGCGTGGCCAACCTGATTCATGAGAATATTGTTCAGATTTATCAGCTTGACAAATGTCCGGAGGGGTATTATTTTGTCATGGAGTATGTGGACGGCATTTCTCTGCAGGACTTCATGGATTTCCATCAGAAATTCAAAGCAAAACTGCCTTATAATCTGGCGGTGTTCATCGCCGCCAGAATAGCCCGCGGTCTGGCGTATGCCCACAGCCGCAGAGAGGCGGATGGCGAACCCATGGGGATAGTTCACTGCGACGTCTGTACGCATAATATAATGATAAATTCAGAAGGAGTGCCGAAGTTGACCGATTTCGGTATTGCCCGGGTGACAACCAGAAAGTTTGACGGCAGAGTTTCCGGCAAATTGGCGTTTATGTCGCCGGAACAGTCGCGCCGGGAAGAGGTGGATTTCCGTTCTGATATTTATTCACTGGGTATGGTTTTATTCTATATGCTTTCAGGCGAACCGGCCCGGGATTGTTCCGGCGAGGCGGAAGATATTCTGGATAAAGCGAAAAATAATGAACTGCGCTGGCAGCTGCTCCCCGGTGACGTCCCGGATGATCTCCGGAAAATTCTGGAAAAAATGCTGGCAGGAAGGAAAGAAGAACGGTATTCCGATACCTCAGTTCTGGCTTATGAACTGGAATATCATATTTACAAGGATGGTTACGGCCCGACCATTGTTACTCTGGCTGATTATATGCGTAAACTGCTGCCCGGACGTTTCGGCGGCACGGCAGAAGATATAGATCAGCTCGACCGGACGGTGGTGATGTAAAAAGTGTAATGTAAGTTGGAAAGCCGTTGAAAAAGAGAGAGAGAGAGAGGACAGGACTCCAATGGAAGTAAAAATATCGCCGGTCGGAGCTTATGAGGCAAATTGTTATTTTGTTTACGACCCCAAAGATAAATTTCTTTATGTGATTGATCCCGGGAGTGATGCCGGAGATATTATTGACATTGCGGAAAGTTTTGATTTTGAACAGGCGGCAATCCTGCTTACCCACGGGCATTTCGACCACTTCAACGCCCTGAATGAGGTGGCGGAAAAGCTCAAGGCAAAATATGTTCTGATCGGTGCGGCCGACCTGGAACTGCTGAAGAGTCCGTTCAATAATCAGGAACCATATTATCCGGCATTGACTGAATTTCCCCCGCTTTCCACCTGCCCGCCGGAAAATGCAGTGTATGAAATGCTGCCTTCACCCGGCCACAGCCCAGGCGGAGTATGTTATTACTTCCCCGGCATACCGGCGATGTTTACCGGAGATACAATTTTTGCCGGTTCGGTGGGCAGAACCGATCTTCCAGACGGAGACTGGGAGACTTTGCTTGAGTCGATAAAAAGCAATATTCTTGAAAGAGAGGATTCCCTCCGGCTCTATCCCGGGCATGGTCCGGCGACCACCGTGGGTACTGAGAGAATGATGAATCCTTATTTGCGCTGACAGTTGAAAATAAAAAAGAGGAAAGAACATTTTTCAAAATGAGAAAACTTTTTGGCACAGACGGCATCCGCGGTAAGGCAAACCGTTATCCTATAACCGCAGAAATGGCATTGATGGTAGGCAAAGCTACCGCCAAAGTATTCAGCACCAGCGGCAAACGCTGCCGTGCGGTGCTGGGCAAAGACACCAGATTGAGCGGTTACATGCTGGAAACTGCATTGACCAGCGGACTTCTGAGTATGGGTATGGAAGTTCTCCAGGTCGGCCCGATGCCCACCCCGGCAGTGGCGCACCTGACCCGCTCGATGAATGCTGACTGCGGAATTATGATCACCGCCAGTCACAACCCGGCGGAAGATAACGGAATTAAACTCTTTTCTTCCGACGGTTTCAAACTCCCGGATGAAGTCGAGATGGAGATCGAAAAATATATTCTCTCCGGAACTTTGAACAGCGATGATATTCCCGCCGGAGCTATCGGCAAAGCGTACCGTCTGGATGATGCCCGGGGGCGTTATATTGAGTTTGCCAAAAGCCCGTGTCACGTCCGGCTGAATAATTTGAAAGTGGTGGTCGATTGCGCCAATGGTGCGGCTTATTCACTTGCCCCGCTGATTTTCCGCGAACTGGGAGCGGAAGTGGTGGAATACGGCGTGAAACCGGACGGTATGAACATCAATGACAATTGCGGCGCGCTTCATCCGGAGAAACTTTCACAGCTGGTGCGGGAACATCACGCTGATTGCGGTATTGCTCTGGACGGCGATGCTGACCGGGTGATTTTCTGCGACGAAAACGGAGAAGAGGTGAATGGAGACCGGATTATCGGCATGCTGGCACTGGAGATGAAGCGCAAAGGCCGGCTGAATTCTGATACTGTGGTCGTTACCGGCATGAGCAATCTCGGCCTGCACCGGGCGATGAAGGCGGCGGGAATTCATGTGGAAGTAACCGATGTCGGCGACCGTTATGTGATTGAGCGGATGCGCGAAAATAATTTCAATATCGGCGGCGAACAGTCCGGGCATATTATTTTCTCGGATTACTCCACTACCGGAGACGGCATAATCTCCGCACTTCATGTGATGGAATTGATGGTTACCAGCGGGAAGAAGTTAAGCGAACTGGCCTCTTTTATGACCGTTTTCCCGCAGGAAATCCGTTCGATTGCCGTGGCAAGAAAGACTCCTTTCAATGAACTGGTGAAATTGCCGGAAGTTATCGCGGAATGTGGTAAACAGCTGGGCGATTCCGGACGCACAATCGTCCGTTATTCCGGAACGGAAAACAAGATCCGGGTGCTGGTGGAAGCGGAAAAGGCGGCGGATGTCGCCTTCTGGTGTGATAAATTATGTGAAACCGTCAAAGAGGAGCTGCTCTGAAATGTCGGCAAATGTTTCAATCGTAAGTACTTCGGTGCCATCTCTCAAACCGGTTACCCAGGAGTTGAGTACCATCAAGTTCGGGGGGAGCCATCTGCATTATTTTCTGGTTTCCAAATTTGAAGACTTCGCTGATGATGTCGAAGTGGAATTGCGTTCCGATTTCTGGCCGGGAGATGAATTCGTCGCCATGCTCAAGGAGCTTAACACCTCCGCCGTGGTCAGAAACAAGTCGGGTGAAGTGCTGCTGAAACTTGATCTGCCCGGAAAAAAGGGCAAAGTCAGGGAATTTTCCACTGACGAGGGCGGATCATTTCAGATCATCCGTCCCTGGCAGCTGCTGGATCTTAATGAAAAGATTGTCGGAGCAATTGAAGGCAATCACATTGAGGGCATTATCCGGCCCGGAGTGAACATCGACGGGTTTATCCGGCTGGGTCTGGACAGTGTCATTCTGCCCGGAGTTTACATCGAGGGCAATGTGGCAATCGGTAAAAACTGCAAAATCGGTCCCAACTGCTACATCCGCGGCAATACTTCGATAGGCGACAACTGCCACATCGGTCAGGCGGTGGAGATCAAAAATTCACTGATCATGGATAAAGTAAGTGCCGGACATTTGAGTTATATCGGTGATTCGGTAGTTTCCTCCAATGTGAATTTCGGTGCCGGCACCATTGTGTCCAATCTGCGCCATGATAACGACAATCACCGTTTCCTGACTGAAGATGCCGGTCTGGTAGATACCGGACGGCGGAAATTCGGTATGATTGTGGGCGAAAATGTTCATACCGGTATTCGCACAACTGTTTACCCGGGGCGTCAGCTGGCAAAAGGCCGCAACACGCTGCCAGGCGAAATCGTGAAAAAATAAAGAGTGATATATTGATGAACTCCAGGAGCTTTTATCTGTTTGCAATACCTGCGGCAATCCTGTTTGCCGGGTGTTTCACGCTGCCTGACGGCGATCCGCCGCAAGGTGGAATAGTTGACCAGTCCGCTTTTTCCGGCGAAAATAAGACCTATTCCGCCGCCGCCATGCGGGAATATTTTGAAACGGTACTGCCGGCTGAACTGCATTCCCGTTTGCCGAAGGGAGAAAAAATCACTTTGGAGATTGATTCACCGGAATTTGCCTTTCTGGTGCCGATGACTTCCGCCTGGGGATGGCTCGGCGGAGGATCAATAAGGAAATATCACCTCCGCGGTGAAAAGAAAAACGGCTTTTGGCGGGTGAGTCTGCGTGAAGCCGGAGCCGGAGAAATTTATTCCCGGGAACTCCCGATACAGAAAAAATAAACGGCAGTAAACCTGCGGAACTGCCTCCGTAAATCAGAATAAAAAAGAAAACGGGCAGGAAAAGTACTTTCATTAAAAAAAGTATTTTTCCTGCCCGGTGTTTATCCTGTTTAAAGAAAATCAATTAAGACAGGATAATCTCCTTTGTTATTTTTCCGGAGCCGCCGTACCGCGGCGGAAAAACGGTATTTCATCCAGAGGAGCTTCCACTTCAGCCCAGGTGTTGCCGGAATATACTTTGCCGTTGTTGCCATTTATCCAGCTTCCGGCGGGGAAGTATACCTGGCGGCTGACCGCGCCCTCTTCCATCACCGGGGCAATCAGAATGTTCCGGCCGAAAAGATATTCGTCTGAGATGTTGAAAGTATTCCGGTCATCCGGATAGGCCATGGGCAGAAGCCGCATCATCGGCCAGCCGCGTTTACAGCAGTATTCGGCTTCCGACAGTATATAATCCCTCAGGCTTTCGCGGAGTTTCAGCATCTTGTGGAATATCTGCTTGACGCTGTCCGGGAAACGGTAGAGTTCTCTTTCATCAATGCCGTGCACCCGGCAATGGGAATTGAACATGCCGAATTCAAAGGAACGGATCATCAATTCCTCCGTTGTGTCGCCGAGAAATCCTCCGATATCCTGACTCCAGAAGGTAAATCCGCACGCTCCCAGACTCAGCCCGCCGCAAAGCTGCGGTCTCATGTTGTTAAAGTCCGGGCTGCTGTCTCCGCCCCAATGCAGAGGATAACGCTGAGAACCTGCCCACGCACTTCTCGCCCACACCATGCCGTTGCCGGTTTTTTCCCTGGTGATTTCACTTACGACACGGTTGTAGAGCAGGGGATAAAGATTGTGCATCCGGTGGCCCGGCGTTCCGTCAAAATAGATCCCGTCAACCGGAGCTTCTTCGCCGAAGTCAGTCTTTATCGCCGCCACTCCGAGATCAAAGAGCCGTCCCAGATGTTTTTTCACCACTTTGACTGCGGCGGGGTTGGTAAAGTCAATTACGCCGACTTTGCCGGAAAATCCGGGGGTGAGGCAGAGTTTGCAGTCATAAAGTTCTCCGGCAGCGTTTTTGACAAAGCCGTCGCAGGATGCCAGATCATTAAAATATTCACTGCCTTCAGGAATGTACGGCAGCTGCCAGACGGTTACCAGAGTGCCGGACTTTTTCAGTTCACCCAGCCATTTCTCCAATTCCGGAAAACGCACCGGGTCAAAATTAAGATCGCACCGCCATTCCTCGGAAAAATACCCTACATCGGCATGGATTATCCGGCAGGGGAAGTTGTCCGCTTTGAGTTTCTCCACCACTTCGCTCATTTCCGCCGCGCTGCGGTAGGTGCATTTGCTGTGCCACAATTCAAAACTCCACTCCGGCACCATAGCGGCGCGCCCGGTAAGCGCGGTATAGCGGTCAATGATCTCTTCCGGTTTTCCGGCAAAGAGAAAATAATCCAGAAAATCATCGTCCAGCAATGCCTGTACTGCCATGGCAGAACGATTGCAGACTTCAAACCGCATCCGGCAGCTTTGATTGAAAAACACCCCGTACCCGGCAGTATTCCAGAAAAACGGAATTCCCTTGTATATTCTCGGCGTGGCAACCCCCATGGCATCGGAAATATCCAGCGTCACTCTCTGGCCGGCTTTGTTGAGTTTGCCGAACTGTTCGCCAAAACCGAAAATGCCGTCTTCCACCGTGGCGGAGAAAAATTCCGCGGCATAAGTATGTCCGCATTTGGTATCGTAGCACAATCCAGTATTGATTTCATCGCCCCGGCAGAAAAAGTTGCGTTCGCGCCCGCCGGCAGAACAGACTTTGCCGCCGTTCTTGAACAGCGTCATTTTGCCGGAATTCAAGTCAATTTCAAGCCGGCAGCTTCCGTTCTGCCAGGAAAGCAGCTGACCGTTGATAACCGGTTCGGCCGGAGTTTCCGCGCGTGCCGGAGTTTTCAGCAGCATGGGAGTGTTGTTTTCCGGCACTCCACCGGCTTCGGCATAGCGGATGCGGAAAACATCGTTTTCCAGCCGGTCAATCCGGAGCGTACCGGATATTTTTTCTCCTGTCTTTGCCCGGGTGGCAAAATTGCCCATTTCCGGATCGCCGCTGGAAATTTTTCTCGGCAGCTGGATCAGACATCCGGCATCAAAAGTGAGTGAAAATCCGTCGCTTTCGCGCAATTTCAACTCCGATATTCCACGCCTTACCAGCGAACTTGTGTCATCAAAACATTCAAACAGCGTCATTTTGTTTTTCCCTTATTTGATTGGCCGCGCTTAACATGGCCAGATAATTTTCCGCCGGAACATATTCCGGAATGGAGTTTCCGGTGCCGATAGCAAAGCCATTGGCCATTTCCTGATATTCAAGTGCTTTTTCCGCAGTTTCCCGGGCAATTTCCTCCGGAGTGGAACTTACAATAAAATTCATATCAATACCGCCGAAAAGCGCGATACGGCTGGAATAATCCTTAATCCAGCGTTCAAATGGCGCAATGGCATCTTCATTGGAGTGTTTTGCATCAATTCCGGCATCAATCAGGTCATCCATAACCTCAAATATACAGCCGCAACTGTGAAGCAGAAACGGTTTCCCCGCCCCGTGAACCAGATCAATAATCCGCCGGTACTGGGGAATAATGTGATCTCTTACCGTATCGGGCATGGTAAGAAGCGAGTTGCGGAAACCCAGGTCGTCTCCGAAACGGCAGACACAGTAAATATCACCGAATTCCCGCAGAAAACGTTCCCAGATATTGAAACTCAAATCACCGATACGGCGGTATAAGTCAGCATAGGTATCCGGTTCATCCATCGCCAGAAACGGCAGGTATTCCAGCCCGGTAAGTTCTTCGGATATTTCAAATACTCCGTTGCCGACCCCGCCTACTGCCAGCATATTTTCCGGCATATTTTTATGCAGTGCCTCATATTGCGGGGCCGCCATTTCATACCAGTTCTGCTCCACCTGTTTCCAGGGGAATTTAAGCAGATCAGCCCTGCTTTGCACCGGGCCTTTGCCGCCGCAGAGTGCCCCGCCAGGCGGAGTTGCCATGGTTATGCACTGCTCAAAGGTTACCACATCATAACCGGTATCCCGGAAGAATTTGCAGTAGATGGCAAAGGCTTCATCCCAGGCAGATCTTTTCATCAATCCATCCAGGTCAGTGCCGGTTAATTTGCCGATAACTCTATAAGATACATTATGTTCATAGATGGACAAGATCTTGTTTTTCCGGTTTCGCGTGGCGTTGACAAAACGGCGGAAATCCGGTTTTACCCGGGTCTGAAACATTTTTTTCCTCCTGTCGGTTGTTTAACTTGCGTTTTACTTTATATCAAAAATTATATAAAATCAAGTAAAAAATATCATAAATAAAATCATTTTTTCAAAATAACTACAGAATAAGTTTTTATAAAAAAATATATAACAAAAATTTGCGGCGCAGCGTATGAGCAGGAAAAATATATTTTTTTACATATTCCAAGAGCCGGACAGGAACGGAGTAAATATCCCCGTTCCCTCCGGCTCTTGGAAAGATTTTTTTATGTTCTGACTCTGTTTCCGGGTTAATCCCGGGCAATACCCAGAATTTCCGCCGCTTCGCGGAGAAAATCCAGATGATATTGTGGCATCAGACCATGAATATCCGGCCCCACATTCAGCAGCAGATTGGCATTGAGTTTTTCCGCCCGGCGGTACCAGGAGGCGATAGTTTCGCCGCTCTCATGGAAAAAGTATTCATGGTTTACCGAGTAAAACCAGTCCGGAGTCAGTGTCGTACAGATTTCCAGCGGAACAAAATATTTTTTGCCCCGGTATTCCCAGATCTCATTGGTATTGAGTTTTATTCTCTTGTCCCGGTAGATGAAGTCAAAGCGTTCCGCGGTGCGGCAGTCCACCGGCATATATTTAACGGTGCCGGGATTATCACTGCCGGAGTTGTTCAGCACAATGCAGTCCGGCTGGATGCGGTGGATCAATTCGTATAATTTCTGCCACTCCCAGCGTTCGCCGTGACCGATGGCAGAAGCGGGTTTTTCCGTCAGATCATACGGCCACATCCGGTTGGGGTGTTCCTTGTCCCAGAGACCGTCAAAGAAAATACTGGTTATTTCACCGTAATTGGTGAGAAGTTCAGTAATCTGTTTGCGCATGTAACCGGCATAAACCGGATCATTTTCGTATTCCGGATAATTGCGGTCCCAGAGCGAATAATAAAATCCCGTCTTCAATCCGGCTTTGCGGAAGGCTTCAACAAACATTTTGACAAAATCCGGACTGCCGGGAGCATTTTTTGAACAATATTCCGTATATTTGCTCGGCCACATGCAGAAGCCGTCATGGTGCTTGGTGGTCAGGACGGCATATTTCATGCCTGCTCTTCTGGCTCCTTCGGCCCATTGATCCATATCCAGCCGGTCAAAAACAACGTCTTTTACCGGAAATTTTCCGTCGCCCCACTCCCTGCCCAGCAGAGTACTGGTGCTGAAGTGGATGAACATGCCGTATCTCAAACTGGTAAATCTCTGCTGTGCCGGAGTCGGCTGAATATTATCCATAATGAAAAATCCTGTTTTATTGCCAGATATTATTTTATTTTACTCTGGACTTTTTTTTATTATTTACCCCTGCGGATTATAATATTTATTTTCTGCCCGGACATCCGGGAGAGAAACTGATCCGGCACCGAACCATGGCAAATACCCGGCGTGACTGCCATTTCACCTCCCGGAACAAAGACCTGAACACCTGAACACCATAACCGTATCTCCGGTTTTTAACGGCAGTACAATAGCACTGAAGAACCGCTTTTCAATTCCCGGCGGAAATGTTTTATAAAATTAAACAAAAACCGGACTTTTCATCCCAGATAACATGGTATAAATGGTCTGCCTTTGCGGGGTATGGACTGGATTTACGGGAAACGCAGGCAATATCAACTCAGCCGTTTTGCCCGGACGGTATTTTTTCTGTTGACGGCGGAGTTTCAAATTCCCTGATAATGGGGAGGAAAGTCTGGAAAAAGTATTTCCGTGCCGCGGCAGTGTCTTCCGGAGCAACATGTTTGGCCAATATGCCGTTATGCAGATAGGGAATGCCGGACTGGATGTACAAGTCTCTGGCATAAGTTTCATGAAGATGGTATTTCTCCAGAAACGCCCGGTTGCTCAGATAGGCTTCTCTCATGCCGTCGCAGAAACGGATGAATTCCGCGGCAGGATAAATATTTCTGCCCCAGCCTCCGTTTCCGCAATTGTAAGTGTAAAGTTTTTTTATCGTCGCGCTCCGGTAGGAGGAGGCAAAACAGTACATCGGCAGCGCAAAAAGATGGTCGTCAACATAGGGAGCGGAAAAATTATACCGGGGTATTTTTTTCAAAATCTGAGTTTTTACCGCCTTTCCCCACAGCAGCCAGGGATTGCGTTTGCCGCGGAAGAAAAACTCCAGTACTTTATCCCCCCGGATAAGCTGTTCCTCCTCCGGAACAGCCACGGCATCGCGGCTTCCTCCGGTCATATTTACCTGAAAGGGAAATTCAAGAATATCAAACCGTTCAAATTTAAGAAAATAATCAGCAATTTCCAGAAAATCCGGCGCAATCAGGTCATCGGCATCAACAAAAACACAGTATTCCATTCCGGCCGCCGCGATCAATGTGGATCTGGCCATGGCGGCACCCCGGTTGGTCTGCCCGGTCAGAACCCTTATTCTGGGGTCGCGCACGGCAAAAGAGGTGATTATTTCCAGTGATTTATCGGTAGAACCGTCGTCGCAGAGAATGTATTCAAAATCTCCCCTGGTCTGGGAAAGAACCGAAGTAATGGCTTTTGCAATATATTTTTCTGCATTGTACACCGGAGTTAAAATCGAGTAACCGGTGGGCGGAGTGAACCGGGAAACATTATTCATAATCACATATTTTCCTGTATTTTATTCTCCCAGCACCCGTCGGATTCTTCCCCCCAGCGGGAAGCGGATAGTAATGGTACTGCCGCTGTCCCCATCTGAGGAAATGCCGAATTCCGCGCCGTGTTCCCGGCAAATCCTCTCTATAATCATCATGCCGATGCCGTGGCCGCCGGGTTTGAAACTTTTGTAGGGGCGGAACATCTCCCGCATCTGACTGGCATTGAGACCGACTCCGGAATCATGAAATGCCAGCGAAAGAAATTCCGGAGTGGCCGAGCAGACAATATCCAGTGTGCCGCCCGGCTGCATGGCTTGAAGCGCATTGCGCATAATGTTGTAAATCATCTGTTTGAGGGCATCCGCGCTGCCGGATATTGCCGGCAGATTTTCCGGCCAGGCGCATTTGACCGCGATCCGGCGGTCATTGAGTTCACTTTTCATGAAATTCAATGTCTCAACCACCAGTTTTCTGATGTCCAGCATGGTGAAATCGGACTTGTCCTGACGGACAATCTGCAGAAAACGTTTGATAATATTATCGAGCCGTTCCACCTCTCTGCGGCAGGCATCAATCATTTCCTGCTTTTCGCTCTCTTCCAGGGAAATTCCCCCGGACCCGGACTCGGAAAGCAGCTGTAAATTCAAATAAAGACTGTTTAAAGGATTGCCGATTTCATGGGCAATTTCCGCTCCCAGCATGGATACTGCTTTATCGGCACCGGCTTCCGCCTCAGCCATCGCCTGACGCCGGAGCGAACTTATGTCGGAAAGCAATACCGCCGCCAATCCCGGCTCTTCCGGCAGCGGAACCAGATAGAAACGCAGAAATTTACGCTCCGGGTAGAGTATTTCAATTTCCTGTTTTGCACTCTGCGCCCAGCATTCCGGGTCTTCTCCCAGCAGGCCGCGCCAGTCAAGCGACGGCAGCAGGCGGGAAATCCGCACATTGCTTAAATCTTCCGGCAGAGCCAGTATCTCCGCAGCGGCACGGTTGAAATAACGGATGCGTAACTTGCCGTCCACAACGAGAACTCCTTCGTTTATTACGTCAAAGACGGTCTCCAGAAAACCTTTTTCCCTCAGCAGCCGGAGAATATACGCCTGACGGCTGCCGGGATCAATGTCTTCCACTTTCTCTATAAAGCGGTCAAGAAAGCTTTTTTTTGCCGGCATAGTTTGTAAAATTGAAAAATTGGTGTTATTTTTCCCTAAAGGTAATCTTTTTTTTCTCAAATTCAAGGAGCCGAAATGAAAATTTCTGACTTTTTCAGCCGGATTGGACACCAATTGGTTATTTCTGCAATATTTGCTCTGACGGGAATTCCCGGCGTTCAGGCCGGAGAAAAAATCTGGTCTCCGGCGGAAAACCCGACCCGGATAATGGAGTCAGTCCGTTTTGCCGCCGCCGCAATGGATGGTGAAGAGGGCGGTTCCGGATATCTGGTTCTGGCGGAAAGACTGGGGGGAAAAAGACCGCCTTATTCATCAAGACTGGTGTTTATTGATCCGAATGCCGGAAAAGTGGCGATGATTGCAGAATTGGAAAAAATTGATCTTCAGAAACTGTTTTTCTATGCCCCCGGCAAACTCGGCGCGATCTCCAGTGATAACTCCGGCAATATGCGCCTGGGGAGGATAAATTATAATATCAGCGATGACTCCGCCTCTTTTATTCCGCTGGGCAATGTCATCCGCAAAGACAGTAAAATTGCCTTGTCCGGAAGCAATTATTTCATCGCCGTACGGGGGGACAAAAATATTATTAACGGCAATTTTGAATCCGGAAACGGCGGAGAAAAATCCATTTACTGCGAAATCCCCAATCCGGAAATCTTCGCCCCGTCTCCGGAACGGCTGATCGCCTTTTCCCGGAATAAAACCCAGAAGTTCAATTTTGACGGGGAGATGTTCATCCCCGGCAGAGTTGAAAACGGCGGCATTACTCTGCCGCGGGATGCCGGGAAAATTGTTCCTTTTGATCCGGAAGGGGAGAATTTTTTCTGTTATGAACCGGAAGGACCGCTGTACTTTTACGACCGCGGGGAATTTCTGACGTTAATGGACCCGCTGGCTGCGGAGGCTTTCGCGCTTTTCCCGGATAAAAAGGACGCCGCTCCGGAAAAAAAGAGTGCCGTAAATAAGAGACGCCGCCGCCCTGCGGAAACAGAAATTAAATCCGGGGACGGGGAAAAATCCCGCCTGCTGGCAGTGGCCGGAGCAAAACTCAATACTATGAATTTCTATGAATTGCCGGATTCGGTCAAGCCGGTAAGCAGTATCCGGATGAAGAGGCTCAAACCCTATGATACCGGAGAAACCAGATATCTTTTTGCCTCCGATGGCGAAAGTGTGATTGCCGTAGATCATCGCGGTCAGGTAATGCGGGTGGATTCCGGATACGGCAAAAAGTGGCGCAAGGAATTGCTCTATTCGCCAGATGCCAGATAATTCCGGTATTTTTATCAAAATAATTAAAGAAGAGATTTAATCTGTCTCGGGAGAAACGCCGCAGAGAAAAACTCTGCCTGATTTTACCGCAGAGCCGGAATGGTTTCCCCGGGGGAGGGGAAAATGATTTTTCCCTCTGCTTATTCCGGAACGATGCCGGCTGTTTCCGGTTAAATGATATCATATTTTACAGCCGTATGGTGGCGGCAGAGCAGTTTATCCCATCCCGGGGAAAAAGAAACAGGAAGAAAATAACTTTATCTCCGGGAAAAGTTTTTTTCTTCCTGCCTTTGACGCTTAGAAAACGCCGGATTGAATTCAACGCTTCTTTATGGCGTCTTTTCCGGTAAGCTCAAGAATGAGTTTGCCTGCCCGTTTTCCGGTCAGCAGCGACGGGGTTTTAGCACTTCCGGGCGCATCCCAGACCCAGTTGTCAGTGAAACCTTTACCCTTGATTTGGATATCATACCTCCCGTCTTTTCCGGTCAGCACAGCTCTGGCTCCGGTGTTCCATGGATCAAGGACGGTAACGAAAACGGCTTTATCCCGGTTGACGGAAAAATCCATGCGTTTGAGCAGGGGATTGGTCCAGCGTCCGGCCAGGGTGAAGTATTCGCTCGACGCCTTGAGTTCATCATCGCTCAAAATCTGGAAGTTGTAAGTTTTTCCCTTTGGCGTGATAACCGAGCAAACCCCGTTTCCGGGATCCGTGAAACGGCAGTCCGGAACCAGCGCGCTCCAGGATATTTTACCGGATTTTACGGCTTTGACCCGGTCAAGAATAAGGATGTATTTACCGGGTACCCACACGGTGGTACGGCGGAAAGATTCAAAATCCGGATAGGATTTACCGGCTTCACCCTCGATTACCGCGCAATTGTCCGGGGTGGTTTTGTACGCGGTAATATAGGCCATTTCCCGCATGTCAACTCCGGGTTTAGGCTGGGTGAAGCCCTGTCCTTCCTGATATTGGCCGAGACCGTTGAAAAGAACGGTATTGGCATTGAAAGTATATTTCGGCATGGAGTAGTTGCCGGGGTGGAAAACAAATTCCCCATCCAAAGCCAGGGCAAAAGAGTTGGCGTCCGGGTCATCATGAGCCACATTGATGTAGTGTGGGTTGCCTCTTTCATCCGGATTTTCGTGCCGGAATTCATTCAGCCGGATACCGCCGTAGGGGCCGCATTTGAAGGTAAAGAGCGCGGCATCAGACTCCCAGCTGTTGCGGAACGCCGCCGCACCAAGGTCTTCCAGCAGGCAGAGCGGTGAAATTTTGCTGTAATCGCCTCCGGGCAGATTGTATTCATAACCCAGCAGGAAACCCCAGGGGTAAGAGAAACGTTTGGGATCACCCATGCGGAAACGCAGATAACGGTTGAATGCCGCAATCACATCCGGATTTTGCGACAGCCGGGCAGAGAGAACAAAGCTCATTGCCGGAGTACCCAGTCCGCCTTCGCCATTGGAGGAGTCTCCGAACGACATCAGACCGTTGCGTCCCGGCACCCAGTAATAAAGCTGCTGTTTCCAGGCATTTTTAAAGCCGGGATGTTGCAAATATTCTGTGCCGAAGTTGCGGTCGGAAATCATCGCCTGAATTGCCAGATAGGGAAATGCCATGCCCTGATATTCACTTCCTTCGTGGCAGTCGCCGTCAGCGGGGAAATATTTCATTAAAAAGTCCAGTTCCTTCCGGGCCTCTCCCAGCAGAAAATCGGCTTTGCCGTCAACTTTGTCGGCAATGGCGGCAAGTGCGGATATCTGTCCGGTGCCCCGGTGGATACGGTGGTTGTTCTGGGGGTCGTTCTGCCAGTAACGGGGAACATTGGGAATTAACATTTTATAGCCCAGATAATACATTCTCCGGGTATGTTTGAGCAGGGCATCTTCAACTTTTTTGCGTACCTCCGGCTTGAGGTCGTTATAGGCGGCATCGTAAAGCAGAGCCACCAGAAAGATATTATTGGCGCAGCCCATATTGCATTCCAGCTCCGGCCCGTCCACCCAGTATTCGGTGTCGGCCATATTTTCCAGCAGATTGGAAATATTTTCCAAAGTATCCGGATTGGGGTCCATGGCGTAGGAAAAGGCAAACGCCGGAAAGGTCCAGAAGCCGATACCCAGCGCGGTGCTGTCATTTTCGGAAATCTGCGGAATTTTATCACTGCGTACGATCCGGTTCTTTTTGGAGGCGAAAAAGCGCAGATTTTCCCGTGCTTTTTTCAGTTCCGGATCGGTTTCGGAGAGTTGGCGCATTTTTTCTCCGAAAGTGCTGTCAAAAAGCAGCCGGGGGTGTTTGCCGGCAATTTCCGGACGGAACGAAACCTTTTTCCCCGCCGGATCTTTGTCCGGAACGAGAGAGATAATTTTCACATAGTCAACATTATTGTGACGGCCCTTTTTTATCGGTTCCGCCGAGTTTGCAGTAACTGGCAGCAGAGCACAGATTGCCCCGGCGGCGAACAGATTTCTGGCGGCGGCTGAAAGCCGGAATTGCTTTTTCATTTCAAATGTTTTCCCCTGTATGTATTAAGTTTAAATAAATATCTTATTCTGCAAAAGCAATGCGTTTTATTTTTATGGTAATATGCCGTTCAATATTGCCGCCCACCGGCCAGAGTTCCAGTTGCAGCGATCTGGCTGAGGTCGGACTTTTGACCGCGGGACGGCGGAGGAAAAGTTCAAGCGGGATCTTTATGGTAATATCTTTGCCTTTGGCGGTCTTTTCATAATCGCCGGGCATGAAATTATATAATTGGACAATATTCCAGACATCGTGCGGCCCTTTGTCTCCGGCTAAACTGGCCAGCAGATTGAGTTTAGCCCATGGCTGCGGCACAGCGTTTTTCGGGCCGTAGAGGCGGTTGAATACTCCGTCAATGCTCAGAGTAAGCACCAGAAAACGGTATTGGGAGATATCAATTCCGGAATCAGAAATCTGAATATATGGTCTGATCTGACGGTTGCTGTCATATTCAAGGACGAGGGTATTGTCCGGCTCAAAACGGAATTTGGCTGTTTTGTAAACCGGATCAGTAACTTTGATTTTCGAACTGCGGTCAAATACCGTCAGTTTTTCTTTTGCGTCCGAACCGTCGGATGCTTCACGCACCACGGTGTAGGCTTCCGACTGCGGCAGGATAAA
>CASECL010000194.1 GCA_949286445.1 uncultured bacterium
ATTGTTGCGGCAAGAAGCGGAAGCCCGATAGTGATCGGAGTGGGCAAAGGAGAAAACATTGTTGCCAGCGATGTGGCGGCTATACTCAGCTATACGCGGGATGTCATCTATCTTGACGATGGAGATATCGCCCGGATAAGTGCGGAAGAAATTGATTTGCGAAACATCCAGAACGTTCCGGTGGAACGTGAAATTTCCCGGATTGACTGGGATATTTCCGCCGCGGAAAAAGGTAATTACGCCCACTTTATGCTTAAGGAAATCTTTGAGCAGCCCCGGGCAATTGCCAATGGTATTCGCGGCCGGCTTGACAGAAAAATGGGGAATGCCATATTCTCCGGCTTGAATTTGTCGCCGCAGGATCTGGCAAGAATAAACCGGATAATTATCACCGGTTGCGGCAGCAGTCTTCATGCGGCAATGGTGGCAGAGTATTATCTTGAAGACATTGCCGGCATTCCGACCGAAGCGGCACAGGCCGCCGAATTCCGTTACCGCAATCCGATTATAGAACCGGAAACTTTAGTGCTGGCAATCAGTCAATCCGGCGAAACTGCCGATACATTAGCCGCAGTCAGAGAGGCAAAAACCAAAGGCGGCATAGTCGGAGCCATCTGCAATGTGGTCGGCAGCACGATTGCCCGTGAAGCCGGACGCGGGATCTATCTTCATGCCGGGCCGGAAATAAGCGTGGCATCGACCAAAGCTTTTACCAGTCAGGTAAGCATTCTTCTGATGCTGGCACTGCTTTTCGGCCGCAACCGCCGTCTCGACCGGGTTCAGGGAGAAGAGCTTACTGCTGAAATTGAAGCCCTGCCCGGCTTGATGGAACGGGTTCTTTCTCAGGCTGATAAAATTGAGGAACTGGCAAAAAAATATGCCTTTGCCAATAATTTCTTCTATATCGGCCGCGGCAATCTCTATCCTGCGGCTTTGGAAGGAGCATTGAAACTTAAAGAGATCAGTTACATCCATGCCGAGGGCTGCCACGCGGCAGAACTCAAGCACGGCCCGATCGCTCTGCTGGATGCGGAAACACCGGTAATTGCATTAGCTAATGACGTTCCCGGAAGAGACAAAATACTGGGCAATATTCAAGAGTGCATTGCCCGGAAATCTCCGGTAATTGCTATTGTCACCGAGGGCGATACCGAAACCGAGAAACTGGGATGTGAAATTATTGAGGTACCCAGATCCAGCAAATTCACCGTACCGCTGACTACAGCGGTGGCGATGCAGTTATTTGCCTATTTTGTGGCAGTAGCCAGAAAGTGTGAAGTGGATCAGCCGCGGAATCTGGCAAAAAGTGTTACCGTGGAATAAGAAAGATTATTTAGAATATGGGTCTTTTCCTTTACAATCTTTTTCTGCCGCTGGGTTTTCTTTTTTACCTGCCGGGACTGTATTTGAAATACAAAAACCGTCCCGGGTATAAGAAGACATTTGCGGAGCGTTTCGGCATTTTCAGCCCGGAACGGCAGGAAGAACTGAGCGGATTGCAGGGAGCAATCTGGATTCACAGCGTGAGCGTCGGTGAAACCGTACTGGCAATATCTCTGATAAAAAAACTGCTGGAGGAGAAACCGGAGCAGAAGTTTGTGCTTTCCACTTCGACAACAACGGCTCAGGAGTTGGCAAGAAAAGAAAAATTCAATGGCAGGGTCGGGATTATTTTTGCCCCGATTGATTTTCCGTGGGCGGTAAAGAAAGTTTTCCGGCTGGTCAAGCCGGTTATGCTGGTAATTCTGGAAACCGAAATCTGGCCCAATATGCTTTACTGCGCCGGAAAATTCAACTGCAAAACCTTGCTGGCAAATGCCAGGCTGAGTGATCATTCTGCCAGGGGGTATCGTAAACTTAAGATATTTTTCGCCCCGCTTTTTGAAGCATTTGACCAGATTTGCGCCCAGTCGGAAAATGATCTTAAACGTTTTGTATCGGTGTCAGAAAATTGCCGGATAATGCTTTCCGGAAATTTGAAATTTGATCAGAAAGTTCCGGAAAATCTCCCAGATGCCGGATATGAACAGTATTTCGGCACCGGCAAGAAAGTGATTTTGCTGGGAGCCAGTACCCACCCGGGAGAAGAAAAATTGCTCTCTGATTGTTTCATTTCGCTGAAAAAACGCCATCCGGAACTGAAACTGGTGCTGGTGCCGCGCCACGCAGAACGCGGAAATGAAGTTGCCGGAATTTTGAAAAATTCCAATCTTTCATTTTTCCGGAAAAGCACCGGAGAAAAATTTACTCCGGCAGAAAGCGGAACGGACGGGAAAGCTGACGGAAGTATTGATGTTCTTCTGGCAGATACTACCGGTGAAATGCTGAAGTTCATGAAAGACGCTGATCTGGTTTTTGTCGGCAAAAGTCTGGCCGGACATGACGAGGGTCACAACCTGATCGAGCCGGCATTATTCGATAAACCGGTCATTACCGGAAGTGTGGTAAAAAATTTCCGTTTTATTTTCAACGCGCTTAACGAAGTTGGCGCGCTGAGCACAGTAAACGGAGATGACAAATTGGAAGAGACTTTGGAAAAACTGCTCAATGCCCCGGATGAAGCCGCCAGGTTGGGAAAACTCGGCGGCGAGGCAATCCGCCGTAACTCCGGTGCGATGCGGAAAACTATTGAGGAAATAAATAAACTGTTATGAAAAATATCACTCAGATGGCCCGGGCAAGGGCCGGGGAAATAACTCCGGAAATTGAAGCAGTGGCAAAAAAAGAACGCCGTGATGCTGAATTCATCCGTGAACGGGTGGCAAAAGGTTCTGTGGTCATCCCGGCAAACATCAGACATACCAAATTGTCCGCTTGCGGCATTGGCAGGGAACTTTACACCAAAATCAATGCCAATATCGGTAATTCGTCTTTGTCCAGCTGCCCGAAACTGGAATTGGAAAAACTCAATTACGCGGTAAAATACGGCGCAGATACAGTAATGGATTTAAGTACCGGAGGAGGTATTATCAATATCCGCCGGGCGATACTTGCCGCCTCAACCGTGCCGATCGGCACCGTGCCGGTTTATGAGGTGCTCGCCCGCTGTAAGGATCCGGATAAAATTACCAAGGATCTTATTATGGAGGTAATCCGGGATCAGGCGGCAGAGGGAGTGGACTACATGACCATACATACCGGACTACTTCAGGAACATATTGAACTGGCAAAAAAACGCAAATTGCGCATTGTCAGCCGCGGCGGTTCAATACTGGCCCGCTGGATGCAGAAATTCAACGCACAAAACCCGTTTTACGAACTTTTTGACGAAATTCTGGATGTCTGCCGTCAGTACGATGTAACGCTCTCTCTCGGAGACGGTATGCGCCCGGGA
>CASECL010000195.1 GCA_949286445.1 uncultured bacterium
CAGAGGCTGGCGTTTTTTCCGTCTCCCCAAAGCGAGCAACAGTTACGATGGCGCGCACGGCTGGAACACGGAATGGCCCCGTATCCGTACCATAGGTCTGGAAAAAGATCCAATTTTTTTAATGACAATGCACGGCATGTTCTGGGCGTTCCCACGGAGATTTTCTTCCGGTAACACCGCCGGAATACGTCCATTGTCCAATTACTTGAAAGTGATCGGGGATTTCTGTTTCTGGAACGACCGGGTGGTATTGGGGTGTGATGACTCGGCTCAAAAAGAATTTTTGAACAAACGCTCCTGCAAGGGAAAAATTACCGGCGCAGGACAATCTAATTCCAACCTGTGGTTTATCAAGCCTGATACCCTCAAGGAACTCGGTCCGGCCTACGCGGCAGGGTACCTGTACAAAAATGAAGAACTGCCTGCCGGAACCATATCTGAGCCATTTCTGTTTGCCGGCTGGCAGAACCGGAACGCCTGGGTGGCCAACCACGGCGGTAAAACAGCGAAATTAAATTTTGAAATTGATCCTGACGGCAAAGGCAATTGGCAGGAATTGGCGACTTTTGAAGCAAAAGCAGGTCAATCATTCTGTGTACCTTTTGAAGCCGACACTCCGGGAGAATGGATCCGGCTGCGCTGTCAGACGCCGGGTAAATTAAGTGTGGCATTCAATTACGCCCCGGCGGAAACCAGAAATGCAGAACCGGATCCCATGTTTGACGGCCTGGCAACTGCTTCTGATGCCGGGGTAAACGGCGGCATTCTGTATGCGCGGGGCGGAAATAAACGTACACTGGCATTATCTGCCTCCAGACGGGACGGTGAAAAAGTCACGCCGGAAGCAGTTTATGAATTTAATGCCCGGCTCGAAGGAAAAAAATCCACCGACCTGAAATTAAAAGATTTTATTGCCCGTCAAATGGCAATTCCGCAATTTAAAGACGACGGCAAAGTTATTCCGGTTAAAACAGCAAATTCGGCAATTCTGATCAATGATGACAAACAGCGGCGCTGGCTGCTGCCGGTAAGCAATCCGGATATTCTGCCGCTTCAGGAAAAAGGTTTGCTCCGGATTTGCCGGGAAGTGGCCACCGAACGGGATCTGTTTAACTGCGGCGGCACGTTTTTCGAACTTCCGGCAGAAAATGCCGATGGATTTGCCAAAATCCGTCCGATAGCCTCACATCCTTTTGCCATTAATGATTACGCTTCCTACCGGGGGTTGCTGGTAATGAGCGGATTGAAAAATGAGTATAAAGTGGATGATCAGCATCTTTTCGGCACTCCGGATAGAACTGCCAGAATCTGGGCCGGTGTAATCGATGACCTCTGGAAGCTGGGCAAACCCACCGGCAAAGGCGGACCGTGGCTGAATACCCAGGTCAAAGCAGATACTCCTTCTGATCCCTACCTTTTCGGCGGCTATGATCAGAGAGAACTGAGTTTGAGCCATAAAGAAAAAACTCCGGTGGTATTCAAAGTTGAAATCGATCCTTCCGGAGACGGCACCTGGTTCAGCTATCAGGATTTTGAAGTTCCGCCCGGCGAAACGGTCACTCATGTTTTCCCCGCCAACGTGCAGGGCAGATGGATACGCTTTTCGGCCAATAAACCGGCTGCTGCCACGGTACAGCTGGATTACCGCTGAGTACAGATACAATTTGCTATAATTTCTGCCCCCGACGGCACTGACGGTTCATCTGATATGCCGGCATTGTCAGCCGGGGGATTTTTTTACTCTGCAGAGAAACTGTTTTCCAAACTTTGAAAATATATTTGCCGGGAAATACAGTTTGCACAGGCAGACAATCAATCCGGATTATGTTTTCCGTCATCTTCCGCTGAAATCTTATTTACATCAACACAGTCAGCAGACCGACTGCAAACAAGGTTATTTTTTCACAATTTTAATAAAGCACAACCAATTGATAAACAATATATTACAATACATATTTCACTTTTACTTCCGATGACTTGAAAAACGCATTTGCAATCATCTCTTTTCTGACTATAATTAAGAAAGAACAGTTAAGCAAAATGAGGTGACAATGCCGTTCCCGGAAGAAAAACCGGTTTCAAAACCATTGACAATGAGCGAACTGGCAAAATTAGCCGGAGTTTCTCCTGCTACATTTTCGCGGATCATCAATAATCATCCCAATGTCAAAATAGAAACCAGGCTGCGGGTGGAAAAGCTGCTTAACTCCATGAATTACCAGCCTCCGGAGGTAAATGTCAGACAGGGACGGCGACGCAGTTCACGCCGTCCGGCGCGTTACCGGAAAATGAGTCTGGCTCTGGTAATGAATTATCCAATGGAATTATTTTCCCACTTATCATTTTACAACTTGATGCAGCACGCCATAGAACAGCAATTGCAAAACGTTTATTATGAGTGCGTACTGAGAACTCTGCCGGAAAAAGAGCCGTGGAAGGCAATTGAAGACCTGAAAGTTGACGGTCTGATTATTTTAAATGTAAAACACCTGGAAAATGCCCGGCTGCTGAAACAATTTATGAAGTATCCGGCAATACACATACTTGGAACACCATCCAACTGTGACTGCTTTGACCGGATAACCTACGACAATGACGGCATCGGTAAACTGGCGGCGGAATATTTCCGGAATATGCAGGTGGAAAAAATAGTATGTTTTGCCAATACCGGACGCAACAGAGATTCATCATTTCTCTACCGCAGGCTGGAGATGCTAAGTGCATGCTTTGCTCCCGGCATGGTGCTTAATGCTGATTTGCAAGACGATTTTCTGGACAAATATCTTTCTCCGCTGCATCCGGCTTATGAACGGCTTCTGGATATTATAAACGCCATGCCGGAAAAACGAATTGGTATTTTTGCACCCTCTGACGCCTACATTGCGGGGCTGTGCATTGAAAAAAACCGCAGACATACCAATCTTGACAAAACTCTGATTACCCTGGGGGTAAATAATGAACCCTTTTTCCGCAATATGGGTGATCCACCCTTTCCCTCCATTGATTTAAATGTGGAAGGGATTGCCAGGAAAGCGGTGGAACGCTTTTTCTGGCGGCGGGAAAATCCCCGGGAACATTTCCAATCCTTTCTTCTGCCGGTAAGTTTAAGTGATAATTTGATATAATTATGAGGTAATCCATGAATCAGGCAGCATCTCCGGTTATCCGGGAAGTCAAGGTAAAAAACGGTTTTACCCTGATTGAACTTCTGGTGGTTATTGCGATCATCGGCATTCTGGCTTCAATTCTTCTGCCGTCTCTGGCCAAAGCAAGAGAAAGAGCAAAACAGACCCAGTGCCTCAATCAGCTGAAACAGATCGGTTTTGCCACTCATGGGTACATTGGCGACCACCGGGATTATTTTCCATTGTTCAAGCAGCAGAACGGCGGTGGAACGACGGGGTATTGTCATTTACTGGCCTCATATCTGGGGGGGAAACCGGATGAAGATGACATGACCCGGGATCTTATGCGTTACAATAATGCAAAAGAAGAAAACTACGCCAAAAATCTGCAGGCCAAGATCTGGAACTGCCCCAATGACGGCATGGGAACCAACAAATTTACCTGGTACGGCAATTCGTACATGATGGCGGGATATTCCGGCGGTTTTGTCAATGAGTCACGCAAGGATCTTTATGAAGATTTCATCAACAACCGTGCGCCCAACGGCAGTGATGTTTCCTGTGCCGGACGACGCCAGACGGAATTGAAATACAATCCTGTTTTTCTCACTGAACACGGTTTCTGGGCATTGGGAGGAAGATTTACCCCAAAAGCGATAAACCCGGGTGATCAGTACCGCTCATTTGAGGACTATTTCGGGGGGGCTCAGACTATGATAAAAATGAATTTCTGGCACGATGCCGGACGCTCGAATTACCTGCGGGCGGACGGAAGCACTTTCAGTGCATTTTACAAAACCACCTGGGCGGGAGCCAAGGTAACCAGCCCGAGTTCACTCAGAGTTAATTCACTGCCGTTATGGAGGCTTTTTTAAATCATGAAAAAAATTATTTTTCTGCTGTGCTTCGTTTTGACACTTCAACTTTTTTCTGCTGACACCGGGGAAAAATCCGTTGCCCGGCAGCTGCTGGATATGACGGTTATGAGCGACCCCACACTATGGCGGGTTTCCGCCGGCCTTCGGACCCGGCCGCAATGGATAAAAATAAAAAAATTGTATGATGAAAAAAAATATGATGAAGCATTGACGGCCCTGCGGGATTACTACTGCGACAAAATGACCAATCCCCGGGATTACGGTTTGCTGTCAGAAGAATTCAATCCCTTCAGCAGTGGAGCCGGAGGTCTGGGCTGGTGGCCGGCGGCGTCATTCCGCAAAAACCGCCCGGAAGAATCCATTGCCGCCGCCGACCTGCTGCTGGCGGGCAAAGTGAAAATCGGCAATAAGGAGTTTGCCTTGGGCAAGCCCGGCAAAGCCAACTGGCTGCTGCCGCTGGATAAAAATACGGTTGATGACAGTGATCAACAGCCGGCGATGGCGGTTTTAAATGGCAATATTCTTACTGATCTGCTTCAGGCGTGGACCATTACCGGCAAAGAGGAATACCTCAAAACCTACCTCGCCTACCTGGAGGACTGGGCGGACAACAGCACCTATTACCGGGATATTCACCCCTGCAAAGTCGGCAGTCTGATGGTCGGCGGCGTGGCGGGGGCGTGGAATTTGCTGCGCAATTTTGCGGTGATCGCCAATTCGCCCGGCGGCCGGGAGAAAATTCCGCCGGAACTTTTTGCCAAAGTCATAATCAAAATACTGCATGAAAGTAATTTCCCCTCCATGGCCTATCTGCGTTCCAACTGCCACAACTGGACTCCGGGGGTGGGATTATTTCTGAACAGTTTCCTGCTCAATGAATTTCTGGTATCGGAAGAATTTTTCCGGGAAGCGCGCCGCCGCAACCTGGAGGACAATGCCGTTACCCAGAATTTGCCGGACGGCACCGAAAATCAGCAATGCCCCTGGTATAATGACAATTATTATCAGGTTTATCATGCATTGAGACTGCTGGGAAATTCCAGAAATTCAGAGTGGCAACTGCCGCTGTGGTGGAACAAACTCCGCAAAGATGCACTGTGGCACCGGGAGATACGGGAAAATCTCAATCTGCATGCCTCTTATGCGCTGCGCAACCGGACTCAGCAGAATGTTCTTCCGCTGGGCTGGGACAGCGGAATCCGGCGCGGAGCTCCGGCAACCGGCTGGAATATCAATTATCTCAGCTTTCTGGAAGCAGTACCGGAGGCGGTAAATGATCCGGAAAACTTCGCTATCATGATGGCCACCATGCACCCGGGAAACGGCATCCGCCCGACAATAACCGGCAACTGGTTTCCCTACGGCGGCTATAATATTGTCTGGGACGGCTGGGAAATTGATGACGGTTACGGTTCGCTATTCTGTTCGCCTCACCCGGGGGCTTACGGCGGCTACCGGAGCATGAAAAACAACAACGCTTTTGCGCTCAATGGTTACGGTCAGGATCTGCTTATTTCTGACGCTACCGGAAACTATATGGTACAGGGGTCTCCTCTGAAAATCGACGGCAAATCCGAATTTTTCCATGCCGGATATTACAAAGCCGGCGGCAAAGCCGCTCATAAAACCTGGATGATTTCCGCCTGGGACAAACCCGGAAATTTCCGTCATCATGCTTCAGACAAATATAATCTTATGGAGGGCGAGTACCGGGGCCCCTGGGACAATACGACAGAGCCTAAACCATTAAACCTCTGTACCACCGGGGCGGTTTTCAACCGTCAGGTAATGCTGGTGCGGGAATTGAAGCTCTGGATTGTTATTGACCGGGTGGATTACCCCGGGAAACACGCTTTTGAACAGATCTGGCACTTGCCGGTCAAACCCAATGGCAATCCGGCGTTTGCACCGGAGGAATTTGCCTTTGACAGCAAGGCAAAATGTTTTAAAACCACTTCGAAAGAGGCAAAAAAGGTAAACCTCACTGCCCGGCAATTCTCTTCATCTGATCTTGAATACAGTTCAAAAAATGTTATCCGGGATACAAAAAACCGCTTCAGCTCCTCCCGCAAGGAAGTTTCTGTCCGTTACCATGGAGAGAATCACGCTATGGTAATCTCGCTTTTTGAAGCCATTCCGCCGGGGAGGGAAAGCATCATTGAAGAAATTAAACAAGTTACTCCCTCCACCGGAGTATGCGGATTTTCCGCCCGTACCCGGAACGGTCAGCTTGTCACCCTGCTCGCCGCGGAAAACGGCACTGCCCGCCTGGCGGCAGACGGCATCAGCGTGGAAGCGGAGACCTTGCTGGCGGTGAAGAATAAAGCGGTTGTTTCCGGCATTATCCTGGGTGAAAACCGGGGCAGAAACAACTGTGAATTTGCCGTAACCGGCGGAAAAAGGCAGAATATTCCCATTTACCGCCCGGTGGAACAGGTGAAATTTTCTCCGGAACAGGATAAATTTTATGACACACTGGCAGTATCCATTACCTGCCCCACTCCGGGTACTTTCATAACTTACACCACTGACGGGAGCGACCCGACCCCGCAATCTTCCCGCTACACCAAACCGGTTACTCTTGAACGCAGCACACTTCTCCGTGCCCGGGCCTACCGCGATGGTGTCACTGAAAACCCGAAAATGGACAGCACCACCCACGCTTCACCGGCGGGATATGCCTGGTTTGAGAAAACGCCTTTCGTTGATCCGGTTTCCGTTTCCGGACTGAAAAACGGTCTGGAAGTAAAATATTACGAAGGACCTTATCAGAAACTCTGGATGTTTTTGAATGAACTGAAACCGCTGAAAACCGGAGTTGCCGGGGATCTGTTTGATTTAAGCATCATTCCGGACAGCAACCCGCGCCTGAGCCGGAAAATGACGCCGCGGAAAAAGTATTATGCTCTGGAGTATGACGGTTATCTCGACATTCCGGCGGACGGCACTTATGTATTTCAGGCCCCCCGGGAACTGGTGTGGCCGGATACGGAAGCCGGGTATGACCTGAAACTTTATCTGGGACACGAATACTATTTTGCCGGGCGCAACAAACGGATTATGCGGCCGCTGCAATGGTATCCTGCCACCCGGCGGCACGCCTACGGCACCTGGTCGGTAAATTTGAAAAAAGGTCTGTATCCCTTCCGGGTGGTCTGGGCGGATTACCGCACCGACGCGGCCTTTGAGCTGAATACTCCGGGGTTGAAAGATTACATCTGGACCGGAGAAAAACCGGAATTGCTGGTGCGCGGCCCGGGGATGAGTAAAATGCAGCCCATTCCTTCATCCTGGCTGAAATACAAAGGAAAATAATCAACACCCAATATCATTACAAGGAGAGAAAAAATGAAAAAAATAATTCTGCTTTTTGCCA
>CASECL010000196.1 GCA_949286445.1 uncultured bacterium
CAGCGGGACAATATTTTCCGCAAACGGTCCCCCCGGATAAGCAAAGCTGACACATTTTTCAATTCCGTTTTTCTCCAGAAAATCTGCCAGTTCTGAAATCTCTTTATCTGCATTCTCATCACTAAGTGTACGCATATCAGGGTGATTGAAAGTGTGATTGCCGATTTCAAACCCCATATCAGCCAGAGCTTTCAAATCATTTCCTGTCAACAGACTTTCTTCATGTTCCGCACGCCATTCCTTTGAAAAACGGCAGGGGAAAAATGTCGCCCCGAACCCGTATTTTTTCAACAGCGGAGCCACAAATGAAAGATGATTTTTTACCGCATCATCAAAGGTAAGCACCACAGTTTTTTCTTCCTGCGGCTCATCGGGAAACGAAAAATGTGCGGTATAACGCAGAAACTCTTTTGCTTCCGCCGGCCAGGACGAAACATCCCGCCTGCCATATCCCAGCTGCATGCCATGCGGACCGTCCGGATAAATATGCAATTCGGCCGGACGTTTGGAATGCACCATTGCTTCATAATACAGTATGCTGTTCTGATATGGAACCATCTGGTCAGTAACGGTATGCCAGATGAAAGCCGGAGGGGTCTCCGTATCAACCCGGAGTTCCAGAGAAAATTCCGCTTTACGTTTTTCGAATTCATCCCCCAGCAGATTATGACCGGTGCCGAGGTGGGATGATTCAATAAAGGATATTACCGGATACCCCAGTACCACCGCATCAGGCTTCTGATTTTCCCTGTCCGCCGCATCGCCGTTAAATGCTTCCACCTCACGGTAAAGCGTAGCACAGCTGGCCGCCAGATGACCTCCGGCGGAAAAACCGCATAAAGCAATCTGATCCGGTTTTACCCCCCATTTTTCCGCATTGGCGCGAATCAGCTTTATTGCCCGGAAGGCATCCTGTTGAGGCGCGGGAAAATGCTCCGGAGCAATACGGTAATTGAGCACAAAAGTCTGGAATCCGAGACTTTCAAATTTTTCCGCCACCGGACGGCCCTCGGTACTCTCACACACCACCCCGTAACCGCCGCCTGGAATAACCAGCATGGCTGGCCGCCGTAGCCGGTCTTTCCGCGGGTAATAATCCAGACAGGAAGTTATCTTTTCATCTGACCACAATTTGATTTTGACTGCTTCATTCATTATACATACCTGATTTATCAACCGTTTTGATCTTAAAACATTTTCAGAAGCGCGTTTCTGCCGTCCATGCCGATTTCAACGCCCAATGCCGCCGCGGCGGAAGACATTTTTATTACTTTGGCATTCAGCATATCATCATAATTTTTTACTCCGGTAACCACTGCCGCAGCCTCTCCCAGTTTCTCCGCCGCGTCAAGATTGAAATATCCGCATCCCAGAAAACCTTTTTCCGCCCGGATCAGCAGCAATGTGCTCCGGACAAAATCAACTTTAAAACCGTCTGCTGTTTTCCCGTTAAGTTCTATTTTTTCCATTTTCTCTTCAAATTCCTCTGTTATCACAATTTCCGGCCGGGCAGTACTGGAGATTTATTTTTTGCATTCTCCGCTGTATTTTCCCCTCTATGTCATGTTACCCACCCCTGGATCAACGCGGCTATCTCCGGATACCACCCGGTAAAGATATCACAGAAAAACAATATTTCAAGCCTGTTGTCCGCAGGACTGATGAAATTTACCGTTCCATGATTTACCGGTCGATAAAATTATTTTTCCGGCGTTGAACTTTTACCTGTTTTTTCCCCATAAACAAAGTCAAATTCCAACTGTACCGGACGGTTTTTATTCAGTTCCTCTTCTGAGCGGCTGATAAGATTTCCGGAGCTTACACCCAGCAGACGGACCGGCTTGTTTCCCGCTTCGGTACGCCCCAGCAACTCCACTGCAATGCTGCCGATTTCATCTCCGTCATCGGTGGGAGAATGAAAACTCATGGAGCGGGTAACGGTATTAAAATCACTGTATTTTACCTTGACTGTAACACTGCGGCAGCGGACTTTTTCTTTCTGGAGCATCCGGGATACTTTCAATGCCAGTTTCCGGATAAATATACGCATTTTGCCCGGATCGGTCAAATCCTGCGGAAAAGTGGTTTCCCGGCCAAAAGATTTCCGTTCGCCGCCGGGATCCACCGGACGGTCATCAATCCCCCGGACAATATAGTAATAAAATTCGCCATTTTTCCCGAAATGGGATTTTAACATATTTAAATCCATGGCCTTGAGATCACGGCCGTAGCGGATATTCATATTTTTCAACCTTGAAGCGGTCGCCCGTCCTATGCCGTAAAATTTTTCCACCGGCAGATTTTCCAGAAAGTCAATCGCCCGGTCAGGTGGAATAACGGTTACCCCCGCAGGTTTGTTCAATCCGGAAGCCACCTTGGCCAGAAATTTATTATAAGATACTCCTGCTGAACAGGTAAGACAGGTACGGCGGAATATTTCACGTTGAATTTCCTGAGCCAGGCGGGTGGCACTCCGGCCCAGTTTCGGGCTGGCAGTAACATCAAGAAATGCTTCATCAATAGAGAGAACTTCCACCAGATCCGTGTATTGATAAAAGACCTCTCTTATTTTCCGGGAAACCGCCGCATATTTTTCCATATTTCCGGAAATAAACACTCCCTGCGGACAAAGTCTTTTGGCTCTGGCCGTGGCCATGGCGGAATGCACCCCGAAAGCTCTCGCTTCATACGAACAGGTGGACACCACCCCTCTCTTCTCTGCCGGACCGCCGACGATCACCGGCAATCCTCGCAGTGCCGGATTATCCCGTTGTTCCACTGCGGCAAAGAATGCGTCCATGTCAATATGGATTATTTTCCGGTCAAAATACCCCATAAAATCTTAATTATCCCGGGAAAGTCAGCTGTTTTCAACCGGGGAAAAGACAACATTTCCCCATGAATATTCAACATTAAATTTTCCGGCAGCAGAAAATATTATTTACTTTTCCGGAGTTTTGAAAACCCCCGGAGATACATCCGCCGGCATACGCCAGTCTCCCCGGGGAGAGAGAGCAATGGTGCCGACCTTCGGCCCCTCCGGTGAAGCATGACGCTTGAACTGCTGACCGATAAAACGGCGGGCAAACAATTCCAATGTGCGGTGTATTTCCTCCGGATCAATCTCTCCGGCAAAAGCGCAGTCCGCCAGAAACTCCAGCTTTTTCAAGCCGAAACCGGACTTGATAAAGTGATAGAGAAAGAAGTCATGCAGAATATAACGACCGACAATATTTTCCGTTTTCTGCGCGATTTTGCCATCTTTATCCGGGGGAAGCAATTCCGGACTGATCGGGGTTGCCGCCACATCCAGCAGCACGCTGCGCAATTCCCCTGTTCCGGCCTGTTCCGCGGCAAATTCCACCAGATATTTGATCAGGGTTTTCGGCACGGAGGCATTGACATTGTACATCGACATCTGGTCGCCGTTGAAAGTGCTCCACCCCAGGGCTATTTCAGAAAGATCTCCGGTTCCGACCACAATGCCGTCCTCTTTATTGGCCACATCCATAAGTATCTGGGTACGTTCCCGTGCCTGAGCGTTCTCATAGGTAATATCCAGTGTTTTGCCATCGTGTCCGATATCCAGAAAATGCTGTTTCACCGCCTCGGCAATGGGAATTATCCTCAATTCCATTCCCAGCAGTTCCGCCAGTTTTTCTGCATTCCCCCTGGTTCTTGATCCGGTGCCGAATCCGGGCATGGTAATAGCCAGCACATCAGCTGACGGCTTTTTCAGCAATTTCGCACTTTCTGCGCAAACCAGTGCCGCCAGCGTTGAATCCAATCCGCCGGATAAACCGATTACCAGTTTTTTTGCCCGGGTATGTTCCCAGCGTTTGGCCATTGCCGCGGTCTGAATCTGCAGTATTTCCCGGCAATTTTCCACCCGGCGTGAATCATCAGCCGGAACAAAAGGCATTTTTTCCAGTCTTAAATGGCGGCAGTCATGGCCGCTTTCATTTACCCGGCACACCCCGATCCGGCGGCAGGTCAGACCGCCATCCGGAAGTGAAGCAGAAGAAAATTCGTTGAAAGAACTTTCACTCATTCTGCCGTTCTGCAATTTTTCCACATCAATATCAGCGTAAATAATGGAGTTATTTCTCTGGAAACGCTGATTTACCTCTAATATCCTGCCGTTTTCCGCAATGAAGGCATGGCCGCCGAAAACCATATCCGACGTTGATTCATGCACCCCTGCCCCGCTGAAAACATAACCGCCAACAATCCTTGCGCTCTGCATAGCCACCAGTTTTCGGCGGAATTCCGCCTTGCCCACCAGTTCCGTTCCGGCGGACGGGTTGAAAATAACCTCCGCTCCGGAGAGAGCCAGCTGACTGGATACCGGGATAACGCCCCACAAATCTTCGCAGATTTCCACTCCGAAACGGAAACCATTGGTACTTTCAAACACCGTATTATTGCCGATGGCTAAACGTTTTCCACCAATCACCACGCTCATTCCCGGCAGTTCGCGGACGCTTTTGAACTGGCGTTTCTCGTAGAACTCCCGGTAATTGGGCAATACGCTTTTGCCGATCAGCGCGTAGATTTCTCCATCTCCGAATACTGCGGCACAATTGAATAAGGCGTGTTCCGCCAGTACCGGGAGACCAACAATACCGATACATTTTTTCCCGGCTGAAGATGCGATGATTTTTTCCAATGCGGCCATGGAGTTTGCCAGCAGATCACGGTTGAAGAAAAGGTCGCCGCAGGTGTAAGAACTTATACACAACTCCGGAAACACCACCGCGGCGGCACCATTATCCGCCGCCTCAAGATAGAGTGCGATTATTTTTTCCGCATTAAATGCGGTGTCGCCCACCCGTATCTCCGGAACGGCGGCGGCACATTTGAAAATGCCAAACATTTCTATTTTTCCCTTATCTTAAACAATACTTTTTCACATTATAGCACCGGACGGCAATTTTTCCAATTCCCTCCGGATAAATTCAGCCAGATTGGAATAACGTTCCTCTTTTCCGGCATTGTTCAACGCCATCTGCAACGCCTGTTCACCGCCGACAATAACCAGCAATTTCTTTGCCCGGGTCATGGCAGTGTAAAGCAGATTGCGCCTGAGCATCAGGTAATTTGAATTACTGATCAGCAGCACCACTGCCGGAAATTCACATCCCTGTGACTTATGTACAGTTATGGCGTATGCCAGAGACAGCTCCTCGGCTTCATCAAAACTGTATTCCACCATGCCGATTCCGGCGAAATCCACCATGAATTTTTTGTCATGATGCATAATAACCCCGATCCGGCCGATGTCGCCGTTGAAGACATTTTTATCGTAATTATTGCTGGTCTGCATTACCTTGTCCCCCTGCCGGAAAAGCTTTTCCCCGCAGCGGAATTCCGGACGGTCTCCGGAATTGAGCAACCCCTGCAAATAAGTATTCAATGCCGCGCATCCGGTGACACCGCGGTTCATCGGGGATAGCACCTGAACATCCTCCACCGGATCAAAATGAAATCTTTCCGGTATTCTTTCTGTAACCAGACGGCGGAGAATATCCAGCATTTTTTCGTTTTCCGTCTGTTTGATCCAGTAAAAATCTTCCAATTCTTTACCGGAAGTCCCGCCGTTACCGCTCCGGGGCATCAATCCACGGTTGACGGCATGGGCGTTTTCGATAATGGAACTTCCGCCGCTTTGACGGAATATCTGTCTTAAGTAATTAACCTTGAATATTCCGGAAGCAATGAAACTTTCCAGCACCATTCCAGCCCCCACCGACGGCAGCTGATCCACATCGCCGAGCAAAACCACAGAACACCCCCGCCGTACCGCGGCAAACAGGGAATTGGCCAGCGGCAGATCCAGCATGGAACTTTCATCTACAATTATCAAATCCGCCGGCAGGGGATTATCCGCATTGTAATAAAACTCGTAACTGCCGGGGTCAAACAGCAACCGCCGATGCAGTGTTTTAGCCTCCACACCGGTCGCTTCGCTCAACCGCTTGGCCGCCCGTCCGGTGGGGGCCGCCAGAGCCAGACGCAGATGCGCTGATTTTGCCCGGCGGACGATCTCTGCCACCACGGTAGTTTTTCCCACGCCGGGGCCGCCGGTAATAATATTCAATGGATAATGGCAGATATTATTTACCGCCTCCAGCTGTTCCGAGGAAAAAGTTACCTTTTTTTCATCCGTACCGGCGGCGGCCAAAGCCAGACGGCGGCCGGAAAAATTAACTTCAGAAGCCAGACTCAATAACTTTTTCGGCAAAATCAGTTCTGCTTTGAGCAACGGCGGAGAATAGATAAAGTTTTCATATTCCGCCAGAAGTTTAGCCGCCAATGCCCGCTCAACCCCTTTGGCGGCGGCATTCAAGTCCTGTTCCAGCAGGGCGGCGCATTTTTTTTCAAATTCGGTTCGCGGGTAACAGCAATGCCCCTCGGTGATCAATTCATTCATCACATGCACGCTTCCGGCGGCAAGCCGTTCCGGAGAGTCCGCCGCCACTCCCAGTTTGCGGGCAATCGCGTCAGCTTTGGCAAAACCGATCCCACGGAGTTCATCCGCCAGACGATAGGGATTATTTTTTACCAGTTCGCCTGCCCGGGGGCCGTATTCATTATAAAGTTTGTTGGCCAGAGCCGGAGTTATTCCCAGCCCCTCAAGGAAGATAAAACAATCTCTTTTGTCTGCGGTATCTGTCCAGGCTTCACGGATGGCCTGTGCCTTTTTACGTCCGATGCCGGGGACTTCCAGCAGACGTTTGGAGTTATGAGAGAGAACATCCACCA
>CASECL010000197.1 GCA_949286445.1 uncultured bacterium
CGAAGCGCAGTGGCCGCCGAACGGCGGCAGTGAGCCGGGGCGAACGGCAAATCCCTGTAACGTGTACCATTTTTTTGCCCTGACAAAGGGAAAAAACAATGTACTCCCGGGGATTTGAGGCAATACGAATGTATTGCTCAAAAATGGCAATTTTTGCTACCCCACAAGGGGTTCACCAGCGAAGCGCAGTGGTCGCCGACAGGCGGCAGTGAGCCGGGGCGAACGGCAAATCCCTGTAACGTGTACCATTTTTTTTGCCCTGACAAGGGGAAAAAACAATGTTCCCTGCTTCCATCCGGAAAAGATCACCTTTTTCAAAATTATTATTCAGGATGGATTGTGATTTTTTCTGCCGATATTGAGTTGACTGTTATTTTGAAAATCGACACAAAAAATTTTCCCCGGCTGTTTTCCCACCACGCATATCATATCAAATATTAATTTTTGATTGATTTTCTGCCTTTTTCTTTGAAGCGGAATACAGCATAAAGTATTGGTACCGGGATTGAGATTATGACAGAAGTTATTGCTCCTGAGATAAATCCCCTGAAAATGCGCTCAGCCATCCGAAGCCCGGAACTCTTGTTATCAATGGATGACAATAACACAAACACTCCCGTCATGACCGCAATCCCAATCCACAGATAATACCAAGTGCCATCCCGGAATATATCCTTGATGATATTCCCTGTTTTAGAACCGGTATTCTCCCGTTTTTCAAAATTAACCGCATCCGTTTTTTTCACTTCTTCTGCCGGTGCCGTGGAAACAGCCGACTGGTGCTCTCCGATTACTGAAAGCCCCCAGAAAAACAATGAAATCATACCGCCGACCACGCTTCCTGCCGCCGCCCCGGCGAATACTCCGGCGGATCCGGCAGGTGAGCAGACTAACATTCCAACCAAAGCAAAAACTGCGGTCATGATAAGATAGGACAACCCGATTTTCATAATTTTCCCTTTTTCATCTCAGCAAAATATATGCTTCTCTGCCCAATTGCTCTATTCCATTTCCGGAACCATCTCTTTAAGGACAATTCCAACGTAATTATGCCTGACCATCCCCGCTGCACAGGAATTGACCGCTTCAACAAAATTCCGTCTGGCATCAGGTCTTCTCCTGAACCGTCGTCACACCATTTACCGGAGAATCCGCCTCCTAAAACAGCCGGAAAAATATAAATTCATCGTACATCACCGCTGTAATAAGACTTTTATTATTTTTTCCCGTTTTGGTTGTTCTACTCTGTTTCTTACGGTTTTAAACGACTTGAGCGGTTTTTTGCGGGTAATCTTTACAACATACTTCTTATTTTACAGCCTATCGAGAGGTTATTATAACTCCAGATGACATTTCTGTCAACATTGAACTGCTGCCGATTCAACTCGCAGTTAAGCTATACTCAGATGCATCACTCTAATTCGCAGACAATTTCATCATCAATGAAGTACGGCACTCCATTACAGGCAGCCATGTCAATTATCCACCCGTAAATAGGCACATTCAGCAGGATAAACCAGTTTATTCTCTGATTTGTGCTGATTTTAACAGGCTCATTATTTTCAAACTGGAAAATAACAAATTCGTATTTTCGGGGATACTTCACCGTGCATGGCGTCACACCATAAAATACTCCGTCTTCATCAAGAATTTTTGCTCCGGGCGGGTTGGAGTTGAAAGAAACCTCCTGTTTTCGCCCCGCAAATATAGCACAGCAACCAGAGTTAAAAGCAAGCAACAGGAAAAGACTTACAATACAAATTGTATTTTTCATCACTCTGTTTCTCCCGGTTTTTTAAAAGATTTCAGCGATATTTTTGCAGATATTTTACATAAAGAGCGCGGGCTATTTTTCCGTCACCGCCGGCGGCGGTCAATGCTTTATCCCGGGTTATTTTATCAATCTGATTATTTTCAAGCCCGGTATAGGCGGGAATAAATTTTTCATTTTTCTATCCCCGCTTTCCTTTTAAACGAGATATAAAATGAAACAGGAACATTATTACGGGGGCTAAGAAGATTATAATAGTTATGGCTAAGACAATAAGTCCTCCCAACAGGCGTTCCGATGAATATAATCTCTTACAAGTGAATACCGATATCATAACCACTTCTGCGGCAAAGGCAACCCCGGTCCATATATAGTATCCGGTGGCTTTTTCAGCGGTATTACGACTGCGGTTTCCGGGTTGAGGATTGGTGTTCTCCTGTTTTTCAAGCGGCATGGTGTCAGTCTTTCCCTCTCCTCCTGCTGAAGCCGGGGATTTGACTGACGGGCAATCATCGCTTATTGCAAGCCACCAGAAAAACGCTGAAATCATACAACCGATCACAATTCCCGGTGTCGCACCTACAATTACACCGGCCAGAGAGCATGCGAACATTCCTGCCAAAACAAAAACCAGAATTACATCATAATAGGACAATCTGTTTTTCATAATTTTCCCTTTTACTTGAGCAAGATATGTATTTTTCTATCAAACTGCTTCATTTCATATTGTAAGCCCCCTCACCTGCAATTGTATCAAAGCTGTTTTTCCCCGTCAATTCGCCGGAATACCACAGATAAAAGCAGATGTGGACATTGCCCGCAGTCAATCATTATCTGCATTATATTATTTGCTTTTTATTTTTATAAATTGACAAACCCCACACACACGATTGCCAAAACAATAAAAACCCGGGTGAGAACAGATGACAGAGTATAAAATCGGTGTCCATTGAATATGGAGGCAAAGAAATTACTGACCGAAGAACAAACATTTGAAAAAGATGATGTTCTTGTATTATAGATTTTTTCAATTCCTTTGGCCCCATTTGCCACTTTTATTTCCCTTGTCCGCGGCAGTTTGAAAGTCTCAGCATTATATTCCGTATTGAACCTGACTTTGCCGAAAACAATTTCTCCTGCCAGATTGCCGTCCGCGTCATAAAGTTTTGTCTCATAAATGAATTTCTGAGCTTTACCGATGACAAATTCGATAATACGGGGTATAGCTCCAGGCTCCACATCAGGACCAAGCTTGGCCAATGAAGCCTTGTCATCCGGAAATTTCACCGTAACTTTATAACAGGAAATCCCGTTATGATAGCTGTCTGACATTTTATAAGAGCAGTCAAGTTTTTCCAACACGCTCTTAATTTGCTGATATATTTTCCATGACAGCATGGGATTGTGCGCCGGATCATCGACATTATTTTCAACAATGTTTTTTCCGTTTATCTGGAATATCTTTCCATCCCGCACCAGGTAGGTGAAAATCAGTTTCCGTCCCTGATAAATATCATTTTTCAGATATGTCTTTTTGTCTTTGTCTGTAACTCTGATCAGATATGAAGTCAAACGCATTCCCTGTTGTTCAACTTCGGTAACGGACTGGAAATTAACGGTATCAGTGTAATCAATCGCATCAATGACCAATTGTTTTACTTTATCACTGCCGTAAAGCAGAGAACCAGTGAGCAGAAAACAAATTACAAAAAACAGATAACATGACTTGAAATGTCTGGTCAGCATAATCTGCACCTGGTAAATAAAATATGTTCTGCCGGATAACAGTACGGCGACTCCATAGATACGGTATCACTCCATATTTAATTTGCAAGGAGTAAAATAAGATAAACCGGAAAATTTATATTGCAGCGGCGGCAGGGAAAAATTAATTCCATATTTTTAAATATTATGCAGCGGCTGTTATTTCACGCGTCTGGAGTTTTCTCGGAAAAACACCGCTTGGGGGATTAAACAATACGGCATTTCAAATCCTGACGCCGGAGATTAAACTGCAGGGGGATCCAAAGTTAATATCTGCTTATATACAGCAGTCGGAGATAATCAAAAATCAGGATATAAAAAAACGCTCCGGACTCTAAAATCAAAGTCCAAAGCGTTTTCGATACTTTTTTAATTCTCCGGAACAACTGTTGCGGACTTCAAATCCAGCGGGCTGAACCGCACCGCTTTTTTTGCTGACGCAACCGCTGTTTTCCCGTCTCCGGGAACTTTCTTTCTCCGGAGATTTCTCCCCGCGGAGCTTCTAAACCGCACCCGGGAGATTTACCCCCGCGGAGCTTCTAAACCGCACCCGGGAGATTTACCCCCGCGGAGCTTTTAAACCGCACCCGGGAGATTTACCCCCGCGGAGCTTTTAAACCGCACCCG
>CASECL010000198.1 GCA_949286445.1 uncultured bacterium
GCCGAAATTTCCACTGCCGTCAGTACACGTCCCGGCGGACAACATTGAATTATTGGAGAAAGACTGATCAACAAAACCATCCACCCAGGTTGGTACCTGCATCCATTCCGGCCAGTTTACTGAATAATCACTCATGATTCACTCCATTTCTTTTGGGACAATTATGTCTATATGAATTTCAAACCTATCTTAAAATACAGCCGACTATATTTTTCAAAGCAGGCTCCCGATTTCTGCGTCGCCGGAGGCATTGACCACCCGCAACGTAATTTTCTGTACTGATATATGACAACCGGAAAAATCTCCCGGGAAAATCTCAGTTTCAGAAATCAAATTCCGTATTTTTATTACCTTGTTTACAAAATTCCCGAATCCAGACAACTTGATATCGGCTGTTATCTCAGTTTGCAATTATACCACAAAAAACATTGATTGCCAAGTATTTTTTTCAAAAAAAATGGATTTTTTCAGCAATTTTATTTTTCCTAACTCATAAGAGCAGAAGGGAAAAACTCACTGCAACTGATTTTCCTGTGAATAACGGTATTTGATAATTTCCGAAATGGCGCAGAGTTTAAGGTTGTGTTTCCGGCAGAATATTTGCAATTCCGGCAGTCTTGCCATGGTGCCGTCAGGATTTAAAATTTCGCATAATACACCCACCGGAGGCAGTCCGGCCAGCCGTACCAGATCCAATGTCCCCTCGGTATGCCCGTCCCGGGTCAGCACGCCGCCGTCCCGCCCCAGCAGCGGAAACACATGTCCCGGCGAATAAAAATCTGACAGAACACTGTCCGGACGCAGCATGGTTAAAATGGTATTGCTTCTTTCATAAGCCGATACCCCGGTAGTATTTCCTGCTATGGCATCAAGACTCTGGGTAAACGCTGTCCCCCGGGGGTCATGTTTGCCGTCTGGAATTCTGAGGGATAATCTTGCTGCGGTGCTTTCATCCACCGGAGCACACAGCACCCCGCGGCCGAAGGTCAGCATAAAATTAATATTTTCCGGGGTGGCAAAAGCTCCGGCACAAATCAAATCCCCCTCATTCTCCCGTTTCTCGTCATCGGTAAGAACTATAATTTCACCTGCCGCAACCGCTTCAATAACTTCTTCAACCGGATCAAACATTTTCCTTTTTCCTCCTGTTTTTCCAGCAGGGCGGAAACATCAGACCGTAAAAGAAGCCGCAGAAAAAATACGGCTTGAAAAAACATCCCGGCACCGCACCGGAATACGTCCGCTGTCCTCTTCCATCCGGACTTTAACCGTCGGTTCCGGAATTCCACCGGGATCAGTTCCTCTGACCTCATTTTCGACCGGAAAAACACAGCAGCCGATACCGGATACCGCAAATTACCGCCAGAAAAACAATATCAGAGAAAGTCGCGGACTTTTACCGCCGGTGGGGATTTTCACCCCGCCCTGAAGACTTATTCTTTATTTAATATAACCTGATATTAAAATTTTGCAACCGCAGACAAAAACCGCCGGAAAAATCCGGCGGAATTTTTCAGTTAATCTTCTGCAGGATAACAACCAAAGAAAATATATATCCTCTGTTTATTCGGCAGAACAACTCTATATTCAGTACCTTACATTGAGTTTGACGACAAAGGGTTCAGCACTGTCAAACCCGGTCTTTATCCGGAGTGAATCCCGATCCCGCTCAAATTCCACTCTGCCATGTCCCGGTATTTCAGCGGAGATTATCTCTCCCGGCGCGGAATTCGACCATTCTGCCAGAGCATAACTGCGGATAAGTCCACCGCCTGCCGTGCCGCCAAGGACAATAATGTAAATTGTGTCTTCACCTTTTGCAGTGTAACGCAGATCACCGCCCTTGAACGCCGCTCTGGCGGTGTCCATAAATGATCCTTCTCTTACCGCGGTGGGGCCTTCACCATAGACATAGTAAGGTCTGGTATCGTAAATTGCTTCGCCGTTGGTTTCAAGCCATTTACCAATATTGCGCAGAATTTCCTGATCTTCCTCCGGCAGAGTACCGTCCGGACGGGGGCCGACATTAAGCAGCAGTGCGCCGTTTTTGCTTACCACATCTGCCAGGTCAGCAACAATATCCTGCCATTTTTTATACAGTTCGCCCCTGATATATCCCCAGGTATTGGTGGATATTGAAGTATCATTCTGCCAGAACAGAGGATAAATATTTTTGAGCTGTCCCCGTTCTATATCGAATACGGCGCAATCCGGGGAATACGCCTGATATTTGTAATTTATTGCCCCTTCGACACCCCATTCGGCACAACGGTTGTAATAATAGGCGGCAAATTCACGCAATACTTTACGGTAACCGAAATTGTTGATCCACCAGTCAAACCAAACCAGACTTGGCCGGTATTTATCTACAAAATCACAGGTATTCACCAGCCAGTCGAGCTGGATTGCTTCCGAAGGCCTGGCACTGTGATACCTGGAATGCTCCTCCCGCTCCAAAGCATACGGCGTTTCTCCCGCCATGCCGTAGAGTGAAACATTTTCCGGGTTGCAAACATCAGAATCAAATTTCATTCCCTGATTGAAAAACCAGTAATGTTCGGCGCGGTGGCTGGATAACCCCAATGTCATTCCCGCCTGCCGCACAGCCCGGGACAATTCCCCGATAACATCTTTCTTCGGCCCCATTGCGGCGGCATTCCAGGGGTTGAATGAACTTTCATACATGGCAAAACCGTCATGGTGTTCTGCTACCGGAACAACGAATTTCGCTCCGGCCGCCCGGAAAATTTCCGCCCATTTCTCCGGATTGAAGTTTTCCGCCCGGAAAAGCGGAATAAAGTCTTTGTAGCCGAAATCTTTATGTAAACCGAAATTTTTCCGGTGATATTCAAATTCCGGACTTCCCTGTTCATACATTTTTCTGGGATACCATTCGTTGCCGAACGCCGGCACGGAATAGACGCCCCAGTGAATGAAAATACCGAATTTACCATTTCTGTACCAGGAGGGACATTGAAATTTTTCCAATGAAGTCTGTTCCGGTTTAAATGGACCGCGTTCAATGGTTTCTCTGATTTTTGACAGGGCTTTTTCCATATTACTCATCGTTACATTCCTCTGTTTTTCTGCAGTAATCTGTGTTGTAAGGCCATAATAAAAAGGCGGTGCGGCATAAATTCAACCCGGAAATGCGTGCGGCATTTGCTTTAACGCGATTTTAACTTTCATTTCTGACAAATCACTGAGCATATTGCAGCAGTGTGTTCTATGCGGTAAAATTTTCTTCTTGACATTTTTGCTGAATGCAGTTATTTTAAAAAAACAACAACTGTCATTTGAGGAAAAATTACCGATGAAAAAACCTGATATTCTGGTTCTTTTTACAGACATGCAGCGTTTCGACACTATCGCGGCCCTGGGCAATCCGGTAATCAAAACCCCCAATCTGGACCGGCTTGTCCGTGAGGGGACCGCTTTTACATCATGCTATTCGCCCTCTCCGGTCTGCATTCCGGCCCGCTGGAGTCTGCACTACGGTCAATACCCGACCAAATCCGGACTGTTTGATAACGGCCCCATGCCGGAACATCAGATGAATACCTCGCTGCCGGAAAAAATATCCGCCGCCGGATACCGTACCGGAAGTATCGGCAAATGCCATTTTACTCCGGATGCCGCGGCAAAACGTGGGTTTGAAAGCCGGATAATCCAGGAGGAGGGATGTTCTGATCCCAAGTTGGACGATTACTGCAAATATTTACATGACAAAAATTTAAGTTCAGAAGAACCCATGGGAGTCCGGGGTGAAATGTACTATATTCCCCAGATTTCCCGTTATTCAGAGGAAGACCACCCCTCGGCATTCATCAGGAAGAAAACTGTTGAATATATTCGTGAGCGGAATCAGAAAAATGAAAATTATTTTCTGTTTTCCAGTTTTATTCACCCCCATCCGCCGCTGGCGATACCGCACTTATGGAGCAAACTTTACCGCTCTTTCGACATGCCTTCGCCCAAAATGCCGCAGGATTACCAATCGTTGTACACCTGGATAAACCGTTACCAGAACCGTTACAAATATCAGGACCGGGGCTTCAACGAAAATCTGCGGGAACTTCAGAAGGCCTACTACTACATGGCAGTATCCTTTGTGGATTACCAGATCGGTCTGATCCTGGACGAACTGGAGAAAAACGGCAAACTGGATGAAACGCTGATTATTTTTGCCAGTGACCATGGTGAACACCTGGGGGATTACGGCTGTTACGGCAAAAGAAGCATGCTGGATGTTTCCAGCCGGGTGCCGCTGCTGGTGAGAGGACCGGGATTTGAGGCTGGAGTTAAAGCGGATTTTCCGGTAAGTCTGATTGATATTTATCCTACCTGCGCGGAAGCAGCGGGGGCGGATTTTTCATCGGTTGACGGTATTTCACTGCAGCGGCAGCTGCGGGGCGAAAATCGTAAATATGTATTTTCGCAGTTTTCCAATGCCGGAGGCGGCATTTACATGTTTGTTTCGGAAAGGTGGAAATATGTTTACAGTGCCGGCGACCGGCGTGAATGGCTGTTTGACCGGGTACGGGATCCGGAGGAGACCTTTGATGCCGGCCCGAATCACCCGGCGGAGCTGCAGGAACACAAAAAGGCCCTGCTGGAATTTCTCCGGAATGAAGGGGAAAACGAAGCCTTTACAGTGTTGGAAAACGGGGAATTGGAATGGCGGGAATATCCGTTATACGATTTAAGTTTTCTGGCATCGCCCCGCGCCGGACTGCTGACACAGGATCACCAGCTGAAAAATCTTGATCTTGAGGGTTATACCAGGTAGTCTGATTTGAAAAAGGTAAAGGGAAAATTTTTTTCTCCGGCAGTATTATGCTGGACTTTGCCGGTACTGGCATTGCTGCTGCCGGGGTTTTTCTTTATTTTTTCGACACCTTTTCCGCCGCCGGAGGGAGTGAGGAAAGAACCGGTCTGCACTCCGGAGGAGATGAAAATCCGCGCCATGCTGGAACACGGCGAATATGCCCTGCTGGGGGATGTGTCAAAACTGCTTGAGATTGTCTATTACTATTTGGATAACGGCAAAGATGATAATGCTGAACGCTGGCTGGAATACGCTTCATTCCGTCTTAAAGACCCCTCAATGCAGTTGTTTTACGGAGATTTTCTCCGGGATCGGGGGAGAAAACAGGAAGCGGAAAATTTTTACCGTCTGGCATTGATTCAGGGCAGAGCGGCGGGGAAACGGGCGGAAAAATTTACCCGTGAGGTGGAAAAACGTCTGAATATTCCGGTGGAAACAGGAGGGGATTTTCATGAGAAATAAACTCCGGAATGTGTTTTTTCCATTATCATCGCTGATAATTTCCATATTTTTACTGTTGATTCCATTTTTTTCCTCCGGCGGCAGGCTGAATATGGAGAGTGCGTTTTTTCTCTGCAGCTACAATGATCCGGCCCGGAGCATTTTTTCCCGGATTTTCGACCCGTTCCGCAACGACTGGAGTTTGTATCAGGCACGGGAATTAAGTTATTTTACTGATTTAATTGATGCTGAAATTATTGCGCTGTCAAGTCTGCATGGAAACGGGAATTTTCATTCAGTTATAACCTTACTTTTTACCATTGGAATACTGATTATTCTCCAGATCAGCTGGAGGAAACTTTTTTCTCCGGAGCTGGATGAAAAAATGACTGCTCTGACTGTAATTTTTCTGACCTTGACTCCCTGTGTGATGTTCAATGCCTTTTTCCGCAGTGCCAAATACGGCACCGCGCTGGGGGCGGCGCTGGCGGCGGCGGGAACTGCGGTGATTATCCGGGAACGGGGGTGCGGGAAAGCCGCCGGCCGGGCAGGAACATTCACTGCCGCGGCATTGCTATTGAGCGGATTGTTTGACCGTCAGGGGGCGTTTCTGGCGGCGATCTGGACGATGGGATGCGGCACAATGCTGTTGTTTCGTCTGCTTCGCCAACGGGGAAACACTGCGGAAGCCAGCACAGTAAAAACAGCTGAAAAAAATCAGTATCTGCACGGTATTGTTTTATTGACGCTGAAACTTCTGTCCGTAAATTTCATCTTATTTATTTACGCCCGTTACCTTGCTCCCTTGCTGATTTTCCAGGCCAACGGCTACTGGCCGGACGGCGGGGCGCAGAAACTGGATTTAACGGGGACAAATTTACTTAAAATCGTGCTTGATGGCTGGGTTTTCAATTTCGGCAACCTGGGAACGGCGATAACCGGCTTGGGGGGGATAAGCGGAATTTTTGCGGGGAGTGCGGCGGCGATGCTGTTGACGCTGGGATATTTTCTGCTCTACCGGAGAACCGGGGACGGCCGGGTTTTAAGTGCAGGCTGGCTGCTGCTGATGTTTGAACTGGCAATGACGGCGGCGGGAGGGGTGATGTCGCTGAAACACCCTTATTTACTGACGCCCTGGGTGATGACTTCGGCATATTTTCTGCCTGCGTTGATAATATATGGATTTTTTGGCATTTCGCTGGCGGGCATGGCGGCCAAAGGGGGATTGCAACTTAATTACCGGGTGATTTTTCCGGTTATGCTGATTTTAGTGGCATTGAAAACGCAGTCACTGTTCCGTGATGAAAGGATTTTTTCTGCCACACCTGCCCATGAAGAGATACTCAAAGCGATCAATGATCAATCTTATGACA
>CASECL010000199.1 GCA_949286445.1 uncultured bacterium
AAATAATACCGCCATGGTCACGGACGCTGTGAATCCATCCGGCGATTTTAACTGTTTTTCCCAGATCAGCCTTGCGCAATTCTCCGCAAGTATGTGTTCTGAATTGTCCCATTTTTCAATCTCGCTTTCTTTCTCGATATTATTTATATCTTATTATATTTCAAAATCTTAAAACAGCAGAATAAAAAAACGTCTGCTGCAGGTTTCTGTCTTGATTTAAAGCCCCAGTTTATCCAGTTCGCCCCAGGCCGGGTCTCCCGTCGGCGGAGCATCGTCAGGGGAACAGGAACAGCTGCCGGAATTCAAATCAGCTCCGCATTTCGGACACAGCCCGCGGCAGTCATCGGAACAGAGAGGATTGATCGGCAGCTCCATGAGCAGCTCTTCTCTCAAATCTTCAGTTACATCCAGTTCTTCGGTATCAACATTCTCAAAATAGAGTTTGATATTCTTTTTTTTCAGCGGTAAAACCACCTTTTTCAAACATCTTCCGCACTGACTGTCAACCCTGCACTCCGCCTCCCCCTCAACCAGCACACCGCCGTCAACATAATGACCGGTAAGCTCGTAGGAGCAGTCCCCGTCGGCAGTATAGGTATCATTTTTGTCCAATGCCAGAAATTCATTTCCCGGCAAAGAGCCTTCAAGAGTCACATCTTCTTTTTCCAGCCGGCTGACAGAAAATAAAATCCGGTTCATTTCAAATTTCCTCCGTCAATTTTCTTTTTCAGCGCGTGAAAGATCGGCTCCGGCACATACTGGGCGAAATCGCCTCTCAGCATGGCAACTTCCTTTACCATTCGTGAGCTGACAAAAGAATTCTTGGCATTTGGCATCATGAATACGGTTTCGCATTGTTCCTTTAAACTGCGGTTCATCAACGCCATTTGAAGCTCGTATTCAAAGTCGGAAAACGCCCGCAGCCCTCTTAAAATAGCCTGGGCATCGAATACCGTCATGGCCTCAACCAACAGTCCCTGAAACATTATTACGCTGACATTGGGCAGATGTCCCACGCATTGCCGGATCAATTCGGTGCGTTCTTCTATGGTAAAAAGCGGCGTTTTTTCCATGTTCACCGCCACGGCGACGATAAGTTCATCAAAGAGAGCCGCTGCCCGCTCAACCAGATCAAGGTGGCCATTGGTGAAAGGATCGAAACTGCCGGGGTACATGACTCTTTTGTGAACGGCTGGAGGTTTTTCCTGCGGCATGTATTGAAAAGTCCTGTTTTTTATCTTAAATTATTATCTTACTGACTTGAAATTTCGCTTGAATAATATACCTTATAATAACTGATTATGCAAGCGAAGATTTACAATTATCACAATTTTATCGCCCTTGAAGGCAGTGTGCCGGATGAACTGGAAAGAGAAAATATTCCTCTCGGCGCGGTAGCGGTGGGGGTTTTTGACGGGGTTCATCTCGGACACCGCAAGCTGTTGCGCGAACTCAGGCTCCGGGCGGAGGAGAAAAATGCGGTTCTGGCGGCACTGACTTTTGTTCCTCATCCCCGGCAGGTGCTGGGGGGAGACCCCGGAAGGGTGCATCTGCTTATTCCGGTGGAGGAGCGGGTACGTCTTCTCCATGAAGCGGGGGCGGATATTGTCCTGGCATTGAATTTCACTCCGGAATTTTCCCGGCTGGCTCCGGAAGATTTTCTGGAAAAGATTTTCCAGCCGGAAAAAGGCCGGATTGCCGCGATCGGGGTGGGCGCAAACTGGCGTTTCGGCTTCCGGGGAGCGGGAAATGTTGAACTCCTTGAAAAATGGGGACGGCAGTGCGCAGTGAATTGTGTCGCCGTACCGGAAATGAAGATTGACGGCGAAGTGGTAAGTTCCAGTGCCGTGCGCCGTGCGGTAGGAGCGGGCAATCTTGAATTGGCCATACGCATGCTGGGCAGACCATACGCGCTATGCGGAGTGATTTCCGGCGGCTTTGAAGTGGCCGGAAAGGTGTTGAAACACCCCACTGCCAATATTTTGGTAAAGGACGGCATCCTGCCGCCGGACGGGGTTTATGCCGCCTCAATTGAGGTAGAAGGACTGGGTAGAGCCTTTCCTGCGGCGGTGAATATCGGAGTATCGCCGACTTTTGCTTACGGCGGGGCAAAACGGAGGGTGGAGGCTCATATTCTGGGATTTTCCGGGGATATTTATTCCCGGCGGGCGCGGCTTTGTCCGTTGCATTACCTGCGCCCGGAGCGGGCGTTTCCCGACCCGGAGGCACTGAAGAAACAAATAGAAAAGGACATTGACGAGATATGCTCGATCGTAAAACTTATCTGACCAGTGAACTGGTGACGCTTTTGGAGCTGCCCCGCAGTACGGTGGTGGACTGGCTGAAAAATTATTCTGCTTATCTGGAGTATGAGAATTGCGGCAAGCGCAAGGCTTACACTGAGTCTGCTTTGAATATTCTCCGGGAGATATCCGCCTGGAGAAATGAGGGTAAATCCGGGGTCGAAATTGAAAATCTGCTTTCCGCCAAATACGGTTTGCGTCCGGAAGTGGCGTCTGATCCGGGAACAGATAACGGAAAGGCAGCCGTTTCAGAAAAAACTGCCGGTGAAGCGGGAAAAGTTACTCCGGAGACTAATGCGGTTTCCGGGGAAAAAGGTAAAACGGCAGGAGCGTCATCTGCCGCACTTGCGGTTCGCGCGGAGGCGGAGTTGCTGCCGGAAAAACTGGCGGATATAGACAAACTGGCCGCCTGTTTCCGGGAGATTGAAGAAGAGAGACGGCGTTCATCTTCCAAAAGGTGGTATATTTTTATTTCGCTTGGTGTCCTGGCAGTGATTTTACTGCTGGCAGGGTATTTCGCCGCCTACCGGTTCGCGGCAAAACTGATGGAGGAAAACCGTGCGGTACGTCTTCAAATGGAAAATGCCGCCACGGAACAGCTGGTTCTGCAGCAGAAGCAGGGGGAGACGATTGCCGGAATGGAGGCAGAACTGGATAAACGCAACCGGGATTACGAACAGCATTTAAGTACTTTGCAAGCTGAGTTGGCGGAACAGCGCAAGGCTTTTGCCGCGGAAATAAAAAAGCTGGAGGCCAATGCCGACACCAGGGAAAAAGCCCGGGTGTTGATGCTGAGAAATGAATTTGCCCGGATACAGAAAGAGAAACTGGCGGAACTGGAGAAATTATCCGGTGAACTTGCTGCGTCAAAACGCAGGGAGGAAGAGTTGCGTTCCTCCCATCGCCGGGAACTGGAAACCCTGCAGAATAAATTGAAAAATTCAGAAGTTGAGTTGTCAAAACTGAAGAGTTCCACTTCAGAAAAATCCGGAGTTTCTCCGGCGGAGACAGCGGATCAGACAACCAATCAGGCTTCATCGGCAAACGGCAGAAACGTTACGGCATCCGGAAATCCGGTTCCGGAAAACGAGGCGGCGGGAAAATAAATGATTATCGGTCTGGGTACAGATATTGTTTCGGTTGACCGCCTGAAAAAAGGCCTGGAGCATTTTGAAGAAAAATTTGCCGGGCGGATTTTTACTGCGGCGGAAATGAGCCGGGGCAGTCAGCTTTCCGGCGACGGACGCGCGGCGTTTTTCGCCGGCCGCTGGGCGGCAAAAGAGGCGGTGGCCAAGGCTCTGGGGTGCGGGTTCGGAGAAAAATGCCGCTGGCTGGATATTGAAGTAACCAACCGGAAAAACGGTTCCCCGGAAATGATTTTAACGGGGAAAACGGAAAAAACCTTTGCTGCATCAGGCGGTAAAACAATACATTTAAGTATTTCCCACGAGAGAGATTATGCCTGTGCCACCGTTATTATTGAGGGGTGATGGCTTAATCACCCGGACTGAATTTCCGGTATCGCGTTAAAAAAATGTTTTTGGACAGGGATTTTTTCTTGGATTTTGAAAAACGCGAAGTTGAAAATATATTTTAAAATCCAAGTTCACGCCATACCTGGGTAAGCAGTTCCGGCAGATCGTCGGCAATACCCCCCCGTCCGTCCAGTTCTCCGGCCCGGCCGTGGAGCGCGGCCGCGATTTCCGCCGCCTCATGCACCGGGTAATTCTGAGATAAAAGTGCCGCGGCAATACCGCTTAACACATCTCCGCTGCCCATGGTGGCAAGATTGGCGTTGCCGGTGTAATTGATTGACGGCGTCCGCCCCGGGGTGGCAATCACACTTTGCGGACCTTTGAGCAATACTGTGCAGTCAAGTTTTTCCGCCAGCATCTGCGCGGTTTCCAGCCGGTCAAGATCCGTTTTCAAACCCAGTCCGCGGCACAGTCTCATGGCTTCGCCGGGGTGCGGAGTAATGAGAATTTCCTGATTTTCCCGGCGGCAGGCGAAAATTTCCGGATTTGCCGCCACGGCGTTAAGCGCATCAGCATCCAGCAGCAGCCGGGGAGAGTAACACAAAACTTTTTTCAGCTTCATTTCCACATGATCGCCCCAGCCGGAACCGGCGCATACGGCATCGCAGTCGGCAAAATCTTTTTCTCCCGGGGGAAAAAAGGACACAATCAGGGCGTTGGGGATTTTTCCGTAAGGGAGGGCATCGCAGAAATAACGTACATGACCTGCACCGGCACGCAAAGCTGCCGTTGCCGCCAGTGCACCCGCTCCGGGATAACGCACGCTTCCGGCGTAAACCAGCACTCTGCCCCGGGATTTTTTGTGGGCATCAGCAGAAAAGGGAATAATATGATTTTTTACTTCTTCAAAATGCATAACAAAACCACACGTTATAAATTCAGGAATACAGCGGCGAAAAAGTGCAGTCCACTCAAAAAAAACACGGCACCGGTTTTCGCCCCCTGCCGGAGGAATATACACCTTTTCCGGGAAAATTCAATCCTCTGAACATCATAATATTACCGGATAATAAAATTCATTTCTGCCTTGGGAAAAAGCAGACGGCGAATGCACGATATTGGAGATTATCTCCGGTAATTGTATTTTATATCCGATCCAGGAGGGCAGAGTTGCAGAAATATGAGCTGAATTGAGTGAAAATTATGTTTTCTGATTTGATACCGGCAGTTCCGGGTATTATATTGTGCCTCCGGAGAAACAAATGCAAATGAATTAAAGGACGGGAAAAATGCCGAAAATTATAAACTGGGGTTCGCTCAATGAAGATAAAATATATCACCTTGAGCATATTCCTCTGCCGGGGGAAACGGTTTCCTCCCGTTCCTTCCGGAGTGGACTGGGCGGCAAAGGCATGAATCAGTCGCTGGCCGCCGCGGGGGCGGGGGCAGAAGTCATTCACGCCGGAGCCGTAGGTAAAGATGATCCCGGGCTGGTGAAAATGCTTAAAGACCGGGGGGTGGATATTTCACTTGTCGCGGTGCGGGAAAATGAATTTACCGGACATGCGCTTATTCTGGTGGACAGTTCCGGGAATAATTCCATAGTCATCCACCCCGGGGCCAATGCCAGTTTGAATGCCGGTGATCTGGCCGGAGCGGTCGGCAGGGGAGGGAACAATGATATATTCCTTACCCAGAATGAGACTTCGCTCAATTGTGAAGCCGTTTCAGCCGCGAAAAAGGCTGGTTTGACCACCGCATTTAATTTTGCTCCTTTTGACCGTGAGACGGCGGAAAAATTTCCTTTTAATGACTTGGATATATTGCTGGTAAATGAACATGAGGGTGCCGGAGTTGCCGGAGTGGGCGGTCTTGATGCCGGTAAGAAATGTTACCGGGAAATAATCGAAGCCATTCACCTGAAATATCCCCGTTTGCTGACGGTGATGACGCTGGGGAGCGAGGGGGTGATCTGCCTTGCTCCCGGCGGGGAATTTTTCCAGTCGGCGGCAATTCCGGTCAAGGTGGCGGAGACCACGGCGGCGGGGGACACCTTCTGCGGTGCATTTCTGGCTGCGCTGCTCCGTGAACCGGGCAATCTGCCGGAAGCGTTGAACTATGCCAATTACGCTGCCGCGCTCTGTGTTTCCCGTCCCGGGGCGGCGGAGTCAATTCCGGGACATGATCAGATAATTGCCTTTATGGAGAAAAAATGAAAGCTGCAGCTCTGCTGAAAAAATTTGAACGCCCGCCGGAAGGATACGGTGAAGTACCTTTTTTCTGGTGGCACGGCGACCGGATTACCGAAGAAAAACTGCTTTGGATACTGGAACAATTCAAAGATGTTCCGGTGGAGGCTTTTCAGATAAATTATGCCCACAGTGACACCGGAGGAAAAAGTTACGGTCTTACTCTGGCCAGTGATCCGGCCATATCTTCCCGGAAGTGGTGGAAAATGATGGATTTTTTCCGCCGGAAGTGCGCGGAAAGAGGTGCGGCGGTAAGTTTGAGTGATTACACGCTGGGTTCGCCGGGGCAGGGATTTTTTGTTGATGAAGTGCTGAAGAAACACCCGGAGTTTACCGGGCGGCATCTGGTGTGGAAAAATGGCCGGGTGGAAGTCGAAACGGTTCCGGATTCCCTTGACCCCATGTATCCCGGAGTGGGTGAGGCGGTGGCGGAAACCTTTTACGGGGCGTTTGAACGCCATTTCCCGGGGGAATGCGGCAAAAGCGTAAATTATTTTTTCTCGGATGAACTTAATTTCAATATCCGTGAATTTTTGTGGAATGACTTTTTTGCCGCCGAGTTTCTCCGGGTGAAAAAGTACGATATA
>CASECL010000200.1 GCA_949286445.1 uncultured bacterium
AGCGCGTTCAGTTTTTCGACTACCGCGTCTCTGGCGGCGGCATTATCAGAAAATTCATGACGGCGTTTGCTGAAAAAGGCGTCCATTGCTGTATTGAATCTGGTATAAAGTTCATGTTCATTACGTCCGGCGGAGGCACATTCCATATATTCCTGGCGCAGTTTTTTAGCCATCCGCACTGCCTCTGCCGGCGGCATCAGGTCAAGTTTTTCTGCCTGTTCACAAAGTGTCTGTTTTATTGCGGCGGCAGACTCATAACTTTCCTGCCGGGATTTGAATTCCGCATTGCGCCGGTCAAAGAAATTGTTGCAGGCGGCACGAAAACGGGTATAAAGTTTTTCATCCTGATTCCTGCCGGCAGACGGAACGGTCTTCCACTGTGCCTGCAGTGCTTTGAGTGCGTCAGCGGTAGTTTTCCAGTCGGTGGAGTCTTGAAGAGCTTCTGCCTGCTCACACAGACCGGTTTTCACCTTGGCCGCTTCCTGATGCCGTGCATGCTGGGCTTTGAAAAACTGGTCGATGCGCTTCTGCAGTTTCCCGGTCAATTCCAGATATTTCGGATTTACCTCATTGCTTTTTTCATGAGGCACTGCGCCGAGGGTTTTCCATTTTTCCCGGATCTGCCGGAGAGTTGCGGCGGCGGCGGGGAGATTTTTTTCGTCCGTTTCCTGAAGATTTTCCAACGTTTTGAGCATATCAAGTTTGAGCGTATAGCTCTCCCAGCGGGCCATCTCCAGAGTCTGGAAAAACACGGTCAGCTTCTGATTAAGCAGGTGATCGGTTTTATTATATTCTGCATCTACTGCGGCAAATTCCGGGGCGTCAGCCGGGTATTTACTCCGCAATTCGCGGTAGGAGCGGTTGTTCTCCTTGCGCAATACTTTAATTTCATTTTCCGTCAGTTTTTCCATATTTGCCAAAGCAGCAGCCAGCTCTTTCAGTCGGGCCAGATCATTATCCCTGGCGGCGGCTTCCGCAGAGATCCGCTGTTCCAGCTGCAGGCGGGTCTGGTCAAACGCACTTTGCAATGGTTCAATATCCGCCACGTTGCGGGAGAGTTTTTTCCAACTGGCGAAAAGTTGTTCGATATTACTTTTCTCATTCAGCAATTCAGGCATGGCGGCAAAGCGGGAGAGTTCAGTCAGCACCCCTTCCAGTGCGGCGACCTTTTCCGCCCGGTCTTTGCCTGCCTCAGCCAGTTGTTCAATATGGGCTTTGGCCGCCCTGGTTACTTCGGCGAATTTTTTATCCACGATTTCGGCGTATTCCTCCGGCAGTTCTCCGGCGGCGGCAAATTCATTCTCCCATTTTTCCAAATCGGCCGCGGCAGCTGCGTCATTGCGTTCCAGCAGTCCGGCAATTTTGCCGCACACGTCATCTTTCAACCTGAGACGGCGGGTAATTTCTTCGTTCATGACACCAATCCTTGTTTATTTTTTAATAATATTGAATATTATATTTGCCGACAATATCTATCATCCGGGGATACGCCGCCCCGTAAAATTTACCACAAATAAATTGTTTTGCCAAATATTTTTATTATTTTTCACTTAAAATCATGAAAGATTGTCCTCCGGCAATCTTCTGGCCATCCTCATACTGTAAAATGAACGGTTGCTTACCACAATATGATCATGCAGTCTTATGCCGAGAGTATTCAGACTTTTCTGTAAAGACAAAGTAAAATTCACATCTTCCGCCGACGGTTCACAATATCCGCTGGGGTGATTATGCGCTACGATCACATTCACTGCCCGGCAGGCCAGTGCTTTTTCTGCCAGTTCCCGGTTGTAAACCGTGGTTCTGTCCACTGTCCCTGAGTGGCATTCAAAGTCAATAATGCCATTGTGGGCGTCAAGGTAAATGACCATAAAGGTTTCCTTGCGTCCACCGCCGATTTTAAGCCGGATAAAATCAACCACCTGTCCAGGATCACCCAGAACATCACGCGGCGGAATATCATTAAACAGGAGTTCTTCACCCAGCTTGTGCACCAGAGCTATCAGCCCTGCGGTATTTTCTCCCACGTTATTTACCGACATCAACTCGTGTCTTTCAGCAGAAAAAACTCCGGACAGGTTGCCGAAGCGGCGCAGTAATTCTTTGGCAACCGGTTTGACATCTTTTCTGGGAATGGAATAACAAAGCAGCAATTCCAGCAGCTCATAATCATAGAAATTCACTCCGCCGTCTCTGAGAAAGCGGGTCAACAGCCGTTTACGGTGTCCGGCATTGAGCTGAGGATTTTTATTTTCCGTTGCCATCAAGCAGTAATTCTCCTGAAAACGGTAAACAATTCAAAATGTGCGGTTCCGGGAAACATATTGACCATGCCTGCCTTTTCCAGTTTGAAACCGTTTTTTTCCAGTATCTGCGCGTCCCGCCGCCAGGTGGCGGGATGGCAGGATACATAAATAAGGAAATCACATCCGGAATGGTTCAATTTTCCTGCCAGTCCTTTTCCCAGTCCGGTTCTCGGCGGATCCACCAGCACGGCTGATGTACCGTCCGCCGGGGCAAAATTTATTTCCAGACTGGAAAAATCTGATGCCGCATCCCCGGAGATTACCTCAAAACTTATCCGGTCAAAATTTTTCAAATTGAATTTTGCCGCTTCAGCCGATTTTTCATCCAGTTCCACCGCGTGAATTTCCGGTACTCCGGCGTCGGCCGCCAGCGCGGCAAACAATCCGCAGCCGCAATAAAGGTCGGTAAAGCTGCGGATATTTTTAATTTTCAATTCCTCCCTGACATATTCCAGCAGTATTTCCATGCCTTCGGCGTTGATTTGGAAAAAGCCGTCTGCCGGGACTGACAGTATGCCGAAAGAACATTTTTCCCGCAGCCAGGTAAGATTTTTCGGTGCTTTATTGCGGAAGAAAATAACTTCGTTTTTGCCTGAAGCGTAACGTATGGTCAATTCCATCCGGTCATGCAGACTGTGCCAGAATCCTTTATCCGAGCGGATTTTTGCTATTTCGGCATTTATTTCCGGGCGGAGCAGAGCGCACTCCGGTACGTCGCAGACGCTTTGATTATCGGCTTTCACATAGCCGAGGAACATTTCCCCGCCGGCCCGATGGGCATGAAAAACAGCTTTATTCCGGTAATAACGCTGATTTTCTCCCGTTTTCGGCGGCAGAATTTCACAATCAAAGCCGCGGAGAAAATCCAGCAGCTGGGTCTGTTTCATTTCCAGTTCGCACTCCGGCGAGCAATGCAGGTAAACGCAGCCGGGGCAATCGGAAAAACGGGGGCATTCCGGTTCCCTGCGGTGCGGCGAAGTCTCCAGCAAACGCCGTACTTCAGCACGCCGGAAGTTCTTTTTTTCTCCGGTTACCGCACAGAGCGCAGTTTCTCCCGGCAGGAGACCTTTTATCATAATCACCTCGCCGTTCTCATCCCGGGCGATTGCGTCACCGCCGAAAATACATTTTTCAGTCCTAAATTTATAAAGTTTCTCCGGATTGCTCAAAATAAACACACTTCTTCTCCGGTCAGCGTTCCAGTTCACGCAAACGCTGTTGTTTTAGGTTCTCAATATATTCCTGTCCGTAAAGCGAACGCAGTATTTTTATGTTGAAATCATAGAAAAGCTGAGCATCCGGACGGGTAATCATTTCCCCGGTGGACAATTCCAGCATTCTTTTTCTCAAATTAATGTCGGTTTTGTATTTCTGGAGATAGCGCGACAATGTTCTCGGACTGAGTTCGGAAAACTCTTTCTGCCCGAAACTTTCAGTATAATCTGCCGCAATCAGGCTTACCAGGTTGGCCGGAGGTTTGCGCATATTGCAACTGATCAGGAAATCTTCAACCATCTCGCCGCAGCGTATTTCATCAAACATGGGAAATTCAATCAGCCTCCCCCTGGAGATTACGCTGGGGGGAAACTGATAATTGCTGGATATGCAGAGCAAAACATTTTCCGGCGGAGAATAAATGCCTCCCACTAAATTTTTGAATTCAAACCAGTCGATGGCTTCCGGATCGATGTCATCAAAAAATACCACAAAACGTCTTCCCCGCCGCCTTTTCAGGTCATGCAGCAATTGCTCCAGATCCCGGGTAAGTGCGGAAGGAGGCGGCAAAAGAATACTCAGGCTTTTTTCCGCGGCGGCGTAAGAGAGCGTAAACTGAGTTTTTCCGTGTCCGGGAAGACTGTAAATCAGGAGCGGTACATTGCCGCGTCCGGCGGCGAAATCCCGCATGGCGTCAGCAAAAGCTTTTCTGACACCGTAAAAGCTGAAAAAATCCTCCGGTTTATGCAATTCTTCCAATTTTGCGGGAACCATTTTCCCGGATTGCAGCTTGAGTACTCCACCCGGAGAGGCAGGATCGGATTTGATAATCCACTCCCTGATTTCCCCGGCATTCTGAGGTATGGTATTGACAGCCTCTGTCCAGTAAGCTGCTGCCGCCGGGTCTTGAATTTTATCCGTTGGTATTTTGCGCAGTTCAAACAGAAATTCACCTGCCTGCCGGAAGAAATAATCCTGTTCCTGATCTGATGCTTCATCAATCCGGCAGCGCAGA